>NZ_WKCD01000134.1:0-13899 GCF_021606625.1 Pseudomonas sp. PA-4-8C | reverse complement strand
ATCTGACAGAGATCAAATGTGGGAGCTGGCTTGCCTGCGAAGGCATCGACTCGGTGTGCCTGAATCACCGAGTTGACTGGATCGCAGGCAAGCCAGCTCCCACAGGGGATGGTATTTCAGGTTCAGGATGGGGCGTGTTCCGGGCGCTGTTGGCGCTGCGCCACCCAGTAGTCCACCAGCTCGCGCAGCTGCGACAGCTCCACCGGCTTGGCCATATGCCCGTCCATGCCCGCCTGGCGTGCGCGTTCTTTGTGTTCCGAGAGAATGTGCGCCGTGAGCGCCACCACCGGCGTACGCACGCGTTGGTGGCTCACTTCCCACGCCCGCAGTTGCTGCGTGGCCGAGAAACCATCGAGGATCGGCATCTCGCAGTCCATCAAGACCAGGTCATAGCGCTGGGCTTTCATCGCTTGCAACGCTTCTTCGCCGTTGCTGGCGGTGTCTGGGTTGAGGTTGAGCTTGCCGAGCATGCCGCGAATCACTTTGGTGGAAATGCTGTTGTCTTCGGCCACCAGGATGCGGAAATCGCTGGGCACGGTGATGGCGGCCGGTGCGCTGGGGGCCGGGCGTGCCACGAGGGCACCTTTGCTGCGCTGGGTCAGTTCATCGGCCAGGGTGGTCTTGAGGGTATAGCCCGCCACCGGTTTGGCGAGGATGCGCTTGATCCCGCAGTTGCGCGCAATGATCTTGCTCGGTGCGTTACTGATGCCGGTGAGCATGATCAGCAGGATGTCGTGGTTAAGGCTCGGGTCTTCCTTGATCTTCGCCGCCAGTTGCATGCCGGTCATGCCGGGCATGTTCTGGTCCAGCAGCACCACGTCAAAGTAATCACGCAGGTGCGCCTTGGTACGTAACAGCGCCAGGGCCTCCTTGCCCGAAGGCGCGGCGCTGACGTTCAGGCCCCAGGCCGTGCATTGCTGCACCAGCACTTTGCGGCAGGTGTCGTTGTCGTCCACCACCAGCACGCGGGCGTCCTTGAGCGGGCCGTCGAGGTCGCTGGTCGGGTGCTCCAGGCGTTCCGGGTCCAGCGGCAGGGTCAGCCACAGGGTGCTGCCCTGGTGACTGCCGCTCTTGACGCCGAACTCGCCGTTCATCAACAGGATCAACTGGCGGGCGATGACCAGGCCCAGGTGGCCGCTCAAGCGCGTCGCCGACAGGAAGTTCTTGCTGTGCAGTTCGCTGTGCAGCAGGGCGTCGCGTTCGGCAGCTTCCATGGGCACGCCACTGTCTTGCACGGCAATGCGCAGGCGCGGCTTGGTGCTGCGCTCATCCAGGGCGACAACGATCAGCACTTCGCCTTCATCGGTTTTGTGCAGGGCGTTTTCCAGAAGGCTCAGTAAAGCCTGGCGCAGTCGCGTCGGGTCACCGCTGATCACCCGTGGCACCTGGGGCTGGATGAAGCTGATCAGCTCGACATTCTGTTGCTCGGCCTTGGCGCGGAAGATACTCATGCAGTCGTCGATCAAGGCATTGAGATCGAACTGCACATCATCGAGTTCGATCTGGCCGGATTCGAGCTTGGAAATGTCGAGAATCTCGTTGATCAGGGTGAGCAACTCGTTACCGGCGCTGTGGATGGTCTGCACATAGTCGCGTTGCTTCACCGACAGGGGAGTGCCCAGCAGTAACTCGGTCATGCCCAGCACGCCGTTCATGGGGGTGCGGATTTCGTGGCTGATCTTCGCCAGGAACTCGGCCTTGGCGGCGATTTCGGCGTTGCTGGCCGCCAGGTCGCGGCTGAGGCTGAAGCGGGTTTCGACAATGGCGCGCTGGCGCTCGCCGAGGGCCAGGCTCATCAGTAGGCCGCTGAGGCAGATAAAGCTCAGCAGGGTGACGATCAGGCCTTGTGGCGCCACCAGGGTGAGGCCGAGCAGGGCGGGCAGGATGATCAGCGTGCCGATGTTGAACACCACCATGGCCGCCACGAACAGGCGCGCCGGGCGGTAACCTTTTTGCCAGTGATAGGCCGAGACAAACAGCATGCTCAGGCCTGCCAGCGCGACCAGGGCATAGGTGATGATGTTCAACGGCAAGGTGTTGACGAACAACAGCAGCAGGCCGCACAGGACGATCAGCAGGATGTCGGCCATCAGCACTTTGTTCAGCGGGTGCGGGCCCAGGGGCATGAAGAAGCGGTAGGCAAACATCAGCCCGCAGGGTGCGGTCAGCAACAGGGCCAGGTAGGCGCCAGGGGTCTGGATCGCGTGCCAGTTCGGCAGCCACGGCCCCACCAGGTTGAGTAGCAGCGCCAGGCTAAGCATCAACAGGAACTCGCACGCGGCCAGCCACAGGCTACTGCGCGAGCGGTGGTAGGCGAAGCGCGTGAGGTTGTGCAGGATCAGCATCGACAGCACGCCGAACAGCAGGCCGTAGATCAGCGTCTGGTTCTGGTTGGCCGCGGCCAGCACTGCAGGTTCCAGAGTGATGTAAGGGCGCAGTTCGTGTTCCGAGACCAGCCGCAGGTACACCTCCAGAGGCTGTTGGCTCTGGGGCATCGGTAACATGAAGTCACTGCTGGGCAGCGGGCGCTCAGCCTGGGGTTGGCGAGTGCCGGTGATTTGTTGCTCCACCAGGGTGTCGCCGTCCAGCACGTACAGGCTGAGGCTGGACAGGTCCGGGGCGAAAACCCGCAGCACTTGTTCGTGCTTGCCGGGCTGCAACCTGAAACGCACCCACAACGCACCGTCCGGCTGCGCGGCAGTGATGCGGTTCAGTTCGATGGGGCTGAATTGATTGGTATAGCGGGCGGAACGGATGTCGCTCAGTTGCAGGTCGGCCTGTTCATCAAGCAATACCGCCCAGCCACTGCCTTGCGCGGCGGCCTGGGCCGGTAGCAAGCAGAGCAAAGTCAGCAGGCTGATTGTGAAACCTATGGCGATCCTGAGCCAGCGCACGGCGAAATCCCTTCGGTAGTTGGATGCACGGGTTAACTATGCGCGGGGCGACAGGGTACGGCAAGGGCCAAAGGCCCTTACCTAACCGAACGGATAGCTACTGCAAGTGTAGCTGCTCAGTTGTTCTCGCCGCGTTCGCGGGCAATGGCACGGTAGCCAATGTCGGTGCGGTAGAAGCAGCCCTTCCAGTCGATTTTCGCCGCCAGTTTGTACGCCTGTTGTTGCGCGGCATCGACACTGGCACCCATCGCGGTGGCGCACAATACGCGGCCACCGGCGGTTACAACTTTGCCGTCCTTGAGCGCGGTGCCCGCATGGAACACCTTGCCTTCCAGCGCAGCGGCAGCGTCGAGGCCTTCGATCGCATCGCCCTTGGCGTAGTCGGCAGGGTAGCCACCGGCCGCCAGTACGATGCCAACGCTCGGGCGTGGGTCCCATTGTGCTTCGACCTTGTCCAGGGCCTGGGCGAGGGCGGCTTCTACCAGCAGCACCAGGCTCGATTGCAGACGCAGCATCACCGGTTGGGTTTCCGGATCGCCGAAACGGCAGTTGAACTCGATGACTTTGGGGTTACCGGCTTTGTCGATCATCAGGCCGGCGTAGAGGAAACCGGTGTACACGTTGCCTTCATCGGCCATGCCACGCACGGTTGGCCAGATCACCAGGTCCATGACGCGCTGGTGCACGTCGGCGGTCACCACCGGCGCCGGGGAGTAGGCACCCATGCCGCCGGTGTTCGGGCCGCTGTCGCCGTTGCCGACGCGCTTGTGGTCCTGGCTGGTGGCCATCGGCAATACGTTCTTGCCGTCGACCATCACGATAAAGCTGGCTTCTTCGCCGTCGAGGAATTCCTCGATGACCACGCGCGAACCGGCGTCACCAAAAGCATTGCCGGCGAGCATGTCGCGCACGGCGTCTTCGGCTTCCTGCAGGGTCATGGCGACAATCACGCCTTTACCGGCAGCCAGGCCATCGGCCTTGATCACGATTGGTGCGCCTTTTTCACGCAGGTAAGCCAGGGCCGGCTCGATCTCGGTGAAGTTCTGGTAATCGGCCGTCGGGATCTTGTGGCGAGCCAGGAAGTCCTTGGTGAAGGCTTTCGAACCTTCCAGCTGGGCGGCGCCAGCGGTAGGGCCGAAGCAATCCAGGCCACGGCTGCGGAACAGATCGACGACGCCAGCCACCAGCGGCACTTCCGGGCCGACGATGGTCAGGGAAACATTCTTCTCGGCAAAATCTGCTAATTGCTCCAGGGCCAGCACGTCGATGGCGACGTTTTCGCACTTGGCTTCGATGGCGGTACCGGCGTTGCCGGGGGCCACGAAGACTTTCTGCACGCGTGGGTCCTGGGCTACTTTCCAGGCCAGGGCGTGTTCACGGCCACCGCTGCCAATGATCAAAACATTCATTTCAAAAACCTCGTTAGGATGATCGTTCCCACGCTCTGCGTCCGAGGGACGCGGAGCGTCCCTGGCTGCGTTCCCACGCGGAGCGTGGGAACGATCAATCAGTGGCGGAAGTGGCGCATGCCGGTGAAGACCATCGCAATGCCCGCTTCATCAGCGGCGGCGATGACTTCTGCATCACGCATCGAACCGCCCGGTTGGATCACGGCGGTCACGCCGGCTTTTGCAGCGTTGTCCAGGCCGTCACGGAACGGGAAGAATGCATCGGAAGCCATCACCGAACCCACCACCTGCAAACCGGCGTGCTCAGCCTTGATCGCGGCGATACGTGCCGAGTTCACACGGCTCATCTGGCCAGCGCCGACACCGATGGTCTGGCGGTTCTTGGCGTAGACGATGGCGTTGGACTTGACGTACTTGGCCACTTTCCAGGCGAAGATCAGGTCGTTGATCTCTTGCTCGGTCGGCGCGCGCTTGGTCACGACTTTCAAGTCGTCGCTGCCGATCATGCCGATGTCGCGGCTCTGTACCAGCAGGCCGCCATTGACGCGCTTGTAGTCCCAGGCGGCGGCGCGGTCTGCCGACCACTCGCCACAGGCCAGCAGGCGCACGTTGGCTTTAGCAGCGACGATGGCGCGGGCTTCTTCGCTGACGCTTGGGGCGATGATCACTTCGACGAACTGACGCTCGACGATGGCCTTGGCGGTCTCGGCATCCAGCTCGCGGTTGAAGGCGATGATGCCGCCGAATGCTGATTCAGTGTCGGTGGCGTAGGCCAGTTCGTACGCCTGGCGGATACCGCCTTCAGCGTCCGGGCTGACGGCCACGCCGCACGGGTTGGCGTGCTTGACGATCACGCAGGCCGGCTTGACGAAGCTCTTCACACATTCCAGCGCAGCGTCGGTATCGGCCACGTTGTTGTAGGAGAGTTCCTTGCCCTGCAGTTGAGTAGCGGTGGCGATGCCCACTTCGGCCGGCTTGGCTTCCACGTAGAACGCCGCGCTCTGGTGCGGGTTCTCGCCGTAGCGCATTTCCTGGGCCTTGATGAACTGGCTGTTGAAGGTGCGTGGGAACTGGCTGCGGCCTTCGGTGCTCAAGGTTGGCGCCGCCTGGTTCACGGTGCCCATGTAGTTGGCGATCATGCCGTCGTAGGCGGCGGTGTGTTCGAACGCCTTGAGCATCAGGTCAAAGCGCTGGGCGTAGGTCAGGCCACCGGCCTTGAGGTTTTCCAAGACGCTGGCGTAGTCGCTGGCGTTGACCACGATGGCCACGTCCTTATGGTTCTTGGCTGCCGAGCGCACCATGGTTGGGCCGCCGATATCGATGTTTTCGATGGCGGTCGGCAGGTCGCAACCTGGCTTGTTGATGGTGGCTTCGAACGGGTACAGGTTAACGGCCACCAGGTCGATCGGCTTGATACCGTGCTCGGTCATGATGGCGTCGTCGATACCGCGACGGCCGAGGATGCCGCCGTGGATTTTCGGGTGCAGGGTCTTGACGCGACCGTCCATCATTTCTGCGAAACCGGTGTAGTCCGCGACTTCTACTGCGGCCACGCCGTTGTCCTGCAGCAGTTTGAAGGTCCCGCCCGTGGAGAGGATTTCCACACCCAGGGCTTCCAGCTCCCGGGCAAATTCGAGGATCCCGGTCTTGTCGGAAACACTGATCAAGGCACGGCGGATCGGCAGGCGGGTGGTCTGGTCGGTCATCTCAATTTCCATCAAAAGCAAAGGAAGTCAGCAAAAAAGGCGACCGGTTTTACGCGGGCGCCTTTCTGGTTTGATTGAATGCTTACAGCAAATCGTACTGCTTGAGCTTTTTGCGCAAGGTGCCACGGTTGAGGCCCAGCAGCTCACTGGCTTTGGTCTGGTTGCCCTTGACGTAGTTCATCACGCTTTCGAGCAAGGGCGCCTCGACTTCGGAGAGCACCAGGTTGTACACATCCGTGACGGAAGCGCCCTCAAGGTGGGCGAAATAATTGTGCAGCGCCTTCTCGACACTCCCGCGAAGGGTCTGGCCTTCTTCGCTCGGCGTGTTGAGGTGCTGTTTCAAATTGACGTTGTCGCTCACGGGTGTTGTTCCACTCACTAAAGTCTCGGTCATCATCGTCATGCGGCCACCCCTTCTCCATCCCCTGTTCCCAGGCTCTTGTCGCGTCCGGCGAAGAACTCACGAACGGTGGCGACCTGTGCCTGCGTTTCATCCAAACGATTGAACTGAGCGCGGAATTCCTTGGCGCCCGGCAAGGTGGCGAGATACCAGCCGACATGCTTGCGAGCAATGCGTACTCCCATCACGTCCCCATAGAAGGCGTGCAGGGCGGCCAGATGCTCTAGCAGAATACGTTCCACCTCGACCAACTCTGGTGCCGGCAAGACTTCACCGGTACGCAGGAAATGCTCGATTTCACGAAAAATCCACGGCCGCCCCTGGGCGGCCCGGCCAATCAACAAGCCATCGGCGCCGGTCGCGTGCAGCACGCGCCGGGCTTTCTCGGCACTGTCGATGTCGCCATTGGCAAAGACCGGCATCGACACGGCCTGCTTGATCGCGGCAATGGTGTCGTACTCGGCTTCACCGGTATAAAGGTCGGCACGGGTGCGGCCATGCACCGCCAGCGCTGTAATACCTGCCTGTTCAGCGATCTTCGCCACTGTCAGGCCATTCTTGTTGTCCCGGTCCCAACCGGTCCGAATCTTCAGGGTCACCGGCACATCCACTGCGCCGACAACGGCCTGCAGGATCTCGGCGACCAATTGCTCATCTTTCAACAGTGCGGAACCGGCGGCCTTGTTGCAGACCTTTTTGGCCGGGCAGCCCATGTTGATATCGATGATCTGTGCACCCAGCTCCACATTGGCCCGGGCTGCATCCGCCAGCATCTGCGCATCGCCACCGGCGATCTGCACCGAGCGTGGCTCGGGATCACCTTCGTGGATCATGCGCATCCGCGACTTGCGGGTGTTCCACAAACTCATGTCGCTGGTAACCATTTCAGAGACTACTAGACCCGCGCCCAAACGCTTGCACAGCTGACGAAAGGGCTGGTCGGTGACACCCGCCATCGGGGCGAGGATCAAGCCGTTTTGCAATGTGTATGGGCCGATGCGTACCGCCGACATAGGACTTCCCTGTTGTGGGGCCGGATCATTAGAGTTCGAAAAAGGGTTGGCATGATACCCGCTCTCGATGACGGGTTAAAGGCTGAATTGGATAAAATCTGAACAGTTACTTTTTTATCGCCATCGGTTTGGTCGACGGCGGCCAAGTCAATAATCCGCCGTCAAACCTCGGTGGGCACGCCGTTTCACTCGGGCGAATGGAAGCTCAGGCTGTAATTCACGGCTTTGTTGCCGGGGTCCAGGATGTCCAGGGAGATGTGGATCGGCGTCTGCGAGGGCATTTCGCTCACGCCGGCCAACTCGCCGCTCAGGTATTCGGCGGGCTTGAAGCGACGACTGGCAATCAGGCCGCCGTTCAGGTCCGCAAAGCGTAGCTCCAGCAGCGGGAAGGGCTGGGAGAAGGTCGCGCGGTTATAGAGGATGGCATCCACCACCAGCGCCCCGGCGAACTCGGGATGGCTGCGCACCACCAGGTTGCTGCTCTTGATATGGGTAATGTCGACCCGCGATGGCACGGTGCATCCCAGTTTCGGGCACAGCGCCTGGAACCACGGGCGGTAGGCATCCTGGCGGGCCAGGTCGTCGAATTGGTAGGCGATGTACTGGCCGGCCAGGCCTGCGGCGGCGAGCACTACCAGCACTATCCAGACCAGGCGGCGGCCCCAGCCTGACGGGCGCTTCTGTGCATACAGGTGCAGAGGGTCGTCTTCCAGGTCCTGGAGCAGCTCGTCGTGTGCGCCGGCCTCCGTTCTTGCGCGCTTGCGTCGCGCGAACGCGCGGTCTTCGGGTTCCGGCTCGTCGAGGGTGGGGGTCAGCGGCGGGTCGAGGTCGTCATCCACGGCGGTGGCGTGCAGCGCCGGTTCGTCATCGAGGTCGTCGGTGTGGGCCGACATGGACGGTTCGGTGCGCTGTTTGGACGCAGGAGCCTTGGCCGGCTCGGGCTCTTCTTCAGGTGCCTGGGTGCGCTCTTCGGGTGGCTCACTGAACAGGCTGGCCGCCCATTTTTCTTCCTCGGCCTTGACCGTATCGCGGCTGGCGCTGAAGGACTCTTCCTTTTGCCGACGGTCGGCACCTGGCTGGCGACGTTCTGCGCCCACGGCCTGGGTGTGCTGGATCTCGCGACGTTCCAGCCTGGCCAGTTCCTTGTCCAGGTTATCCAGGTCCAGCTCTTCGGCCGTCCACTGCTTCTGGCTGATGGCCCGTGGTGGTTCGGGCGGTGCTTCGCCAGTCGGTTCGACGGCCGGCTCGGCGGTGGACGGCACTTCAGGTTCCGGCGCAGACGCCTGGGCCCGTTGCTCCAGCAACTGGCGAGCGGCATTGAACACTTGCAGGCACGAGCCGCAACGCACCACGCCGCGGGCCACGCTCAATTGAGCGTGGTTGACGCGAAAGCGCGATTGGCAATGTGGGCACTGGGTGACGAAACTGTCGGTCATGCGGCCATCCGATTCAGGCAAGCGCTCATTCTAGCGCCGACGACCGCTGATGCGTACCCAGCCATCACGGTTGGCGATCGGGTCCAGCTCGAAGTCCTTGGCGTAGGCCGCCGCCACGTCTTCACCTTGCTCGGCCAGGATGCCCGACAGCGCCAGGCGCCCGCCCGGCTTGACCAGGCTCGACAGTTGCGGCGCCAGCGACACCAGTGGCCCGGCGAGAATATTGGCCACCAGTACGTCGGCCTGAACCTGGGGCAGGTCCTCAGGCAGGTAGAGTGGGAACTTGCCTTCGGCAATGTTGTTGCGCCCGGCGTTATCGCGGGAGGCTTCCAGGGCCTGCACGTCGATATCGGTGCCCACGGCCTCCTTGGCGCCCAGCAGCAGGGCGGCGATTGCCAAAATCCCCGAGCCGCAGCCGAAGTCCAAAACGTTGCTGTCGGTCAGGTCCTGGCCGTCCAGCCATTCCAGGCACAGGGCGGTGGTCGGGTGGGTGCCGGTGCCGAACGCCAGGCCCGGGTCCAGCAGCAGGTTGACGGCGTCTGGCTCTGGAGCGGCGTGCCAGCTTGGCACGATCCACAGGCGCTGGCCGAAACGCATGGGCTGGAAGTTATCCATCCAGCTGCGTTCCCAGTCCTGGTCTTCGATGACTTCGCTGTGATGCTCGGGCAGCGGGCCGCCGGTGAGCAGTTCCATATGGGCCAGCACGACGGCGGCGTCGGTGCCGTCTTCGAACAGGGCCAGCAAGTGGGTGTGGGACCACAGCGGCGTGGTATTGAGTTCCGGTTCGAAGATCGGCTGGTCTTCGGCGTCCATGAAGGTCACCGACACGGCGCCCACTTCGAGGAACGCGTCTTCGTAGGTTTCGGCTTGTTCTGGGCTGATGGCGAGACGGACTTGCAGCCAAGGCATGGCGGGCACCTTTGAATAAAATGAGTGTGCGGCGGGCTGGCCGCGAAAGCGCGCAAGTTTACGCGAGAGCAAGCCAGAAGACGACTGCGCCGACGATCGTTCCCACGCTCGGCGTGGGAATGCCGCCTCGGACGCTCCGCGTCCCGTTGTTAAGGCGTGGCGCGGAGCGCCACAAGAGGCGTTCCCACGCGGAGCGTGGGAACGATCAGGGGGCGGTGGCCCACAAACAACAAAACCGCCCGAAGGCGGCTTTGTTGGGTGGAGCACTTACTGGTTGGCCAGCTTGTGTTCCAGGTAGTGAATGTTCACACCACCTTCGCAGAAGCCTTCATCACGAACCAGGTCCCGGTGCAGCGGGATGTTGGTCTTGATGCCGTCGACCACGATTTCGTCCAGGGCGTTGCGCATACGGGCCATGGCCTCGTCGCGGGTCGCGCCCCAGGTGATCAGCTTGCCGATCAGTGAGTCGTAGTTGGACGGAACCTTGTAGCCGCTGTACAGGTGCGAATCCACACGTACGCCGTTGCCGCCTGGCGCGTGGAAATGCTTGACCAGGCCAGGGCTTGGGATAAAGGTTTTCGGGTCTTCGGCGTTGATGCGGCACTCCAGGGAGTGGCCGTGCATCTTCACGTCGTCCTGGGTGAAGGACAGCACGTTGCCAGCGGCGATGCTCAGCATCTCCTTGACGATGTCGATACCGGTGACCATCTCCGATACCGGGTGCTCTACCTGCACACGAGTATTCATCTCGATGAAGTAGAAACGGCCGTTCTCGTAGAGGAACTCGAAGGTACCGGCGCCACGGTAGTTGATGTCGATGCACGCCTTGACGCAACGCGCCAGCACTTCCTGGCGGGCTTTCTCGTCCAGGCCCGGTGCCGGGGCTTCTTCCAATACCTTCTGGTGACGACGTTGCAGCGAGCAATCGCGGTCGCCCAGGTGGATGGCGTGGCCCTGGCCGTCGGACAGTACCTGGACTTCCACGTGACGTGGGTTGGTCAGGTACTTCTCCAGGTAGACCATCGGGTTGCCGAACCAGGCGCCCGCTTCGGAGCGGGTCTGCTTGGCGGCTTCGATCAGGTCTTCTTCCTTGTGCACCACGCGCATGCCGCGACCACCACCGCCACCGGCGGCCTTGATGATCACCGGGTAGCCGACTTCGCGACCAATGCGCAGAGCGGTTTCTTCGTCTTCAGGCAGTGGGCCGTCGGAGCCTGGAACGGTTGGCACGCCGGCCGCGATCATGGCGTCCTTGGCCGAGACCTTGTCGCCCATCAGGCGAATGGTTTCGGCTTTGGGGCCGATGAAGGCAAACCCGGATTTTTCCACCTGTTCGGCAAAATCGGCGTTTTCCGCGAGGAAGCCGTAGCCTGGGTGGATGCCATCAGCGCCGGTCACTTCTGCCGCAGCGATGATGTTCGAGACTTTCAGGTACGAGTTCGTGGCCAGTGGCGGGCCGATGCAAATGCTTTCGTCCGCCAGCTTCACGTGCATCAATTCGGTATCGGCCGTCGAGTAAACAGCGACGGTCTTGATGCCCTCTTCCTTACAGGCGCGCAGGATACGCAGCGCGATCTCGCCGCGGTTGGCGATCAGGACTTTTTGCAGTTTCTTCGCAGGTTTCAACATCGAAGGCGCTCCGCGGTTCAAACGATGGTGAACAGCGGCTGGTCGTACTCAACCGGCTGACCGTTTTCTACCAGGATGGATTCAATGACGCCGGCTTTTTCTGCGGTGATGTGGTTCATCATTTTCATCGCTTCAACGATGCAGATGGTGTCGCCCACTTTCACGGTCTTGCCCACTTCAACGAAGGCTGGCGAGGTCGGTGCCGGGGTGCGGTAGAAAGTACCGACCATTGGCGACTTGACCACGAAGCCATTCAGCGCAGGCGCGGCTGGGGCGGCAGGTGCAGCGGCGGCGGCAGGCGCGGCAGCCGGAGCAGCAGCGGCTGGAGCCGGTGCTTGCATCTGTGGCGCGTAGAACTGTTGGGCCGGGGTCTTGCTGTGACGGCTGATCCGTACGGACTCTTCGCCTTCCTTGATTTCCAGCTCGTCGATACCGGATTCTTCCAGCAGTTCGATCAGTTTCTTAACTTTACGGATATCCATGAATCATCAACTCCCAAGGGTCGGTCAGGGGCGTTTAGCCTGTTCTTCAATGTGTTCCAGGGCGGCCTCCAGGGCCAGTCGGTAACCGCTGGCGCCAAGGCCGCAGATCACTCCTACCGCTACGTCGGAGAAGTAAGAGTGATGGCGGAAAGCTTCGCGTTTGTGCACGTTCGATAAATGCACTTCGATGAATGGGATGCTCACCGCCAGCAACGCGTCACGTAATGCAACGCTTGTATGCGTAAAAGCGGCGGGATTGATCAGAATAAAGTCCACGCCTTCGCCGCGCGCGGCATGGATGCGATCAATCAATTCATACTCGGCATTGCTTTGCAGGTAGAGCAAATGGTGGCCGGCTTCACGGGCCCTTTTTTCCAGGTCGAGGTTGATCTGGTCGAGGGTCACTGCCCCGTAGACGCCCGGTTCACGGGTGCCGAGCAGGTTCAGGTTGGGTCCGTGAAGAACCAGTAAGGTCGCCATTGGCTGTTCCTTGTTATTGGTGTGGGTGCGTCAGAACCCGGCGACTATGCCGCAAAGCCTTTGTGACTGTCCAGTTCTATGCAGTAGCCGGCACGATTAGCGAGGATTGCGCAAAATTTGTGACTGGGAGCCGGCATTTGGTCAGTGTGGGAGCTGATCGTGCCCACGCTCCGCGTGGGCACGCATCCAGTGATGCTCTGCGTCACGGCTTTAAAGCGGGACGCGGAGCGTCTGGGGCGACATTCCCACGCGGAGCGTGGGAACGATCAGCCAGCTCCCACATTGGATCGGGTCAGACGCGGAAGGCTTGCACGGCGGTAGTAAGCTGCCCGCCCAGCACCAGCAGGTGTTCGCCCTGGCTGCGACCCTGGCCAATACGCAGCAAATTATCCTCACCCAATTGATGAATCCGCTCACTGTTGTCGCGTATCTCGCTCACGGCGCCACTCTGTTGCGCGGTCACATCGGCAATGCGTACGGCGGTATCCGAGATGGTCTGGATCGCCCCGACGATCTCATCCAGCGCGCCATCCGCCGCCTGGGCTTGCTGGGCGGTGGCTTCGGCGTGTTCGACCTGGGCGCGCATGCCTTCTACCGACTGGTGCGCGGCGGTTTGCAGGCCGGCGATCAGGCCCTGGATTTCGGCGGTGGCGCCGGCGGTACGCTGGGCCAGGGAGCGCACCTCGTCGGCCACCACGGCGAAACCACGCCCGGCCTCACCGGCGCGGGCGGCTTCGATGGCGGCGTTGAGCGCAAGCAGGTTGGTCTGGTCGGCAATCGAGCGAATCACCGTGAGCACGCCGCCGATGGTGGCGGACTCTTCGGCAAGTTTCTCGATCATCTGCGCGTTTTGCTGCACTTCGCCCACCAGCGCATGCAGCCCGGTGAGGCTCAGGCCGATCACGCGCTGGCCTTGCTCCACGGCTTGGCCCGCACTGCGGCTGGCTCCGGCTGCCTGGCTGGCATCCCCGGCAACTTGCTGGATGGTGGCTTCCAGCTCGCCCAGGGAATCACGGATTTGCGCGGTGTCGCCGGCCTGGCGTTCGGCGCTGTCGTGCAGGCCGCTGCTCAGTTCGGCCAGGGCGCGGCTGCTGCCCGCCACTTCTTCGGCATTGCCACGGATGGTGCCGACCAGGTCCACCAGGTAGGCGCGCAGGCGGTTAAGGGAGGCCTCGATATCGTGCAGCTCGCGGTTGGTCTTGCCTAAGTCAATCGGTTGGCTGAAGTCGCCTTCGGCCCAGGTCGACAAGGCCGGCGCCAGGTTGGTCAGCACGCGCGCCAGGCGGCGCTGCAGGGTGTCGATCAGCAATGCGATCAGCAGGATCAGGCCAATCATCACACCCTGCATCACGCGTACTTCACCCTGAATCTTCGCGTGTTGCGCGCGCACCACGGGTTCGAGGCCGGCGATGGCGTGTTGCACGTTGGTGATTTTCAGGTGGGTGCTGGCGGCGAGGTCGGCGCGTTGCTGGATCTGCTCGCGGGTGCGCTGCAACTCGGCGGGGTAGCGGGTCAACAGGCTGTTGGGGTCGCGCTTGAGG
>NZ_WKCD01000133.1:0-13938 GCF_021606625.1 Pseudomonas sp. PA-4-8C | reverse complement strand
GCATCGAACCCGCCGCTTGGCTCAAGGATACGCTGGAAAAACTACCCAGCTGGCCCAACAGCCGGATCGATGAGCTATTACCCCTCGCGCCTCAACCTGAGTAAAGGTGGGGCGGCTGGACGCTTACTCTTCACTTCAATCGCAGCCAGAAATACCTCGGGATATTCGACGAGGAAAAAAATGAAACGCGGCATGCGATTTCGTCCATCGATGAGATTTACGAATACGCCGATCAACTGAAAAAGACAGTGGGTTATTACGACTGACACCTGAAAGCAGGCTCGTATTAGCGCGACCCCACACCCTGTACCTATGGCAAGACAGATTGCTCCATCTCCATAGGTACAGCGTCGACTTCGAACGGCGAGTGAACCAAACACCCTTCTCACCTTTTCTTCACACCCCCCCAACAAATCCCCTTCTAGACTCTCCTTATCAGCCGTTAACCGGCCAGGGAGTACGCCATGTGGCGGTATGCGGTCATGCTGTGCGCGGTGGTGGGGTTGTCGGGTTGCCAGTCAACCCATCAGGAATTACTGGCCAAAGGTTATCCACCGGCCTTCGCCGACGGTTTTGATGACGGTTGCAGCAGTGGTCGCCAGGCCGCTGGCGTGATTACCGGAGCGTTTCGCAAGAATGTGCCGCGCTACCTTAAAGACCGGCCATACGCCGAAGGTTGGGAAGACGGGTTTCGTCAGTGCAAGGCCATGCGCGAGAATCAGGAATTGCGTGACTACGAGGAAAACCGCAGGGACGACCGCGAACACGA
Organism: Pseudomonas sp. PA-4-8C; assembly: GCF_021606625.1. NCBI lineage: Bacteria > Pseudomonadati > Pseudomonadota > Gammaproteobacteria > Pseudomonadales > Pseudomonadaceae > Pseudomonas > Pseudomonas sp. PA-4-8C. The sequence goes on along the minus strand of NZ_WKCD01000133.1, from coordinate 13,169 downwards.
TTGGCAGCAGGAAAAAGATCGCGACGCTGCCAAAGCCTATCGCTCGCGCTGATCGACGCTGATCGTTCCCACGCTCCGCGTGGGAATGCCGCCCTGGACGCTCCGCGTCCGCTCGCGAGGTCGTGACGCGGAGCGTCACAGGATGCGTTCCCACGCGGAGCGTGGGAACGATCAGCCCGCGTACGTGGCCCAACTTCCATAGGAAGGAGAACGCCATGAGCAGAGCTTTTGTAAATGAAGATAACGCGGCGGCCCAGGCCGATCAGCCGGTGGAGCGCCAGGTCAGCGAACAGCCCAACCGCCTGACCGCGCAAGGGTTGGCGCAGTTGCAGGCCAGGGTGGCACAGTTGCAAGGGGAGCACAGCGACGAAGCCGCCAAGGGCGAACAGGCTGATAAACAGCGTCAGGCTGACCTTGAGCGGGATCTGCGTTACTTCAACCAACGGGTGCAAAGCGCTCAGGTAGTCGCGCCGGCCACGTCCACCGACAAGGTACAGATCGGCAGTTGGGTCACGTTCGCCAACGAGCAGGACGAACAGCAGCGCATCCAGTTAGTCGGGGAAGACCAGGCCGATGCCAGCGCAGGCTTGATCAACTGGGGGTCGCCCCTTGGCCGTGCCTTGCTGGGAGCCCAGGTGGGCGACGAGGTGCTGTGGCAGCGCCCCGCCGGCGATCAGTTGATCGAAGTGTTACGCGTCGAACCCGAGATCTAAACGATGCCTTGGGCCAGCATCGCGTCAGCCACTTTCACGAAGCCCGCGATGTTCGCGCCCTTGACGTAGTTGATGCGGCCGTTTTCTTCACCGTAATGCACGCAGGCATGGTGGATCGACTGCATGATGTTGTGCAGCTTGCTGTCCACCTCCCCTGCAGTCCACAGCAGGCGCATGGCGTTCTGCGACATCTCCAGGCCGCTCACCGCCACACCACCGGCATTGGACGCCTTGCCCGGCGCAAACAGAATGCCCGCGTCGATAAAGATATCCACAGCCTCCAACGTGGTCGGCATGTTCGCGCCTTCGGCCACGCAGAGGCAGCCGTTGCGCAGCAGGGTGCGCGCAGCGTCGGCGTCGAGTTCGTTCTGGGTGGCGCAGGGCAGCGCGATATCGCAGGCCAGCTCCCAAGGCGTCTGGCCTTTGCGGAACTCCAGGCCGAAACGTGTGGCCAGTTCACTGATACGCCCGCGCTGTACGTTCTTCAACTCCAGCAGCGCCGACCATTGTTCTTCGGTCAAACCGCTTTCGGCGTACAGGGTGCCTTCGGAGTCCGACAGGGAAATCACCTTGCCGCCCAGGTCCATGACCTTGCGCGCCGCGTACTGCGCCACGTTGCCGGAGCCGGACACCGCCACCCGCTTGCCTTCGACGCGCTGGCCTTGGCGCTTGAGCATTTCCTCGGCGAAATACACACAGCCAAAACCAGTGGCTTCCGGGCGAATCAGGCTGCCGCCGTAGGTCATGCCCTTGCCGGTCAGCACCGAGGTGAATTGATTGCTCAAGCGTTTGTACTGGCCGAACAGAAAGCCGATTTCCCGTGCGCCCACACCGATATCGCCGGCCGGTACGTCCACGTCCGCACCGATGTGGCGGTACAGCTCGCTCATGAACGCCTGGCAGAAGCGCATCACTTCGGCGTCGCTCTTGCCCTTGGGGTCGAAGTCCGAGCCGCCTTTGCCGCCGCCCATGGGCAGCGAGGTCAGGGAGTTCTTGAAGGTCTGCTCGAAGGCGAGGAATTTCAGCACGCCCAGGTTGACCGAAGGGTGAAAGCGCAAGCCGCCTTTGTAGGGCCCAATGGCGCTGTTCATCTGGATACGGAAACCGCGATTGACCTGAACCTTGCCGTGATCATCCACCCACGATACCCGGAACGTGATCGCGCGCTCCGGCTCGCAGATGCGCTCCAGGATGCCCGAGGTCAGATAACGGGGGTTGGCTTCAAGAAAGGGCCACAGGCTGCGCAGGACTTCTTCTACAGCCTGGTGAAATTCCGGTTGGTCCGGGTCGCGTTTCTTGAGGCGGGCAAGGAAGGAGTCGACGGATTCGGTCATGAAAAGTCTCGGCAAATTGATTGTTGTTAAACAGAGAATGAGCCGGACTTTATCAATTCGTTTCGCACCGCGACAGGGCGAAATGTCGCCTTTATGAAATTAAATGGTGCAACAAGTATAAATAACTCCCATTTTCTGCCCTTAAATGGGGATTTCACTCTGAGTTTTGCACCAACAGGTAGGCCGTTATCGCAGGCAAGCCAGCTCCCACATTTGATCGAGTACACCGGTCATGTGGGAGCTGGCTTGCCTGCGATAGCGGTGGTGCAGTTACAGATGCATAGTCCTTTATTGGATGAAAAATCAGGCTGGCTTGCCGCGCTGTCCGGCGATCAGGGCCTGGGGCGTTACCGGTTTCCAGCCCAGCAGGGCAATCGCCAGCGACAACAGCTGAAAACCTGCGACCAACGCCACGCAGCCCGGCCAGCCCCATTGATTCCAGAGCATGGCCGGGACCACGGCGCCAGCGCTGCCGCCCAGGTAATAGCCGGTCAGGTACAGCCCCACGGCGCCGGATTTGTCAGGGCCTGCCGTGGTGGCGATATACGCATTGGCGGATGCCTGCGCCAGGAATACGCCGGTCGAGCTCAGGGCCAGCCCCAGCACGATCAGCCACAGGGACGGCAACAATGTCAGCGCCGAGCCACAGATGCCGAGCGCCACAGCGCCGGTCAGTAACTGCGATTGTGGGCGCGATTTGCTCAAGCGCCCCGCAATAGGAATGACCACCAGCGCCAGCAGGAACACCGCATACAAAGTGCCCAAGGCGGCGGCGCCCAGGTTGAACGGGGCCTGGCTGAGATACAGCCCGGCATAGGTAAAGGTTGCGACTTGTGAGAACAGCACGCAGAAACCGACGCCATAGGCCGCCAGCAAGGGTTTGCGCAGAAGCCGGCGCACCCCGTGCGTGCCCACGGCCGCGACGCCGGGCCGCGCCACCGGATTGGCCGGCAACAGCCACACAATCAGCAGGCCGACCAGCAGGCTGATCACCGCCAACAGTTCGAAGGCTTCGCGCCAGCCCACATATTGGGTCATGACACCCGAGACAAAGCGCCCGGCAAACCCACCGAGCACCGTCCCCGCGACGTACAAACTGGTGATCTCGGTAACGCTGGCCGCGCGCCAGCGATCGCCGATGTAGGCCACGCTGGTGGCGAACACCACGGGAATCAACATCCCTTCGACAAAACGCCACACCAGCAGCTCGGCAAAACTGTCCACATAGGCCGTCAGCAGCGTCGGTAGCGCCAGCAGCAATGCAGCCACGGCAATCACCGTGCGCTGCTCGAAACGGCCGGTCAGGCGCCCGACAAACGGCGCGGTCAACGCCACGGCCAACGTGGTCACCGTGATGCTCCACCCTGCCTGTCGGGCACTCACCTGGAAGCTTTCGGCAAACGCAGGCAGGATGCTCTGTGTCGCATAAAGATTTAGAAACGCCGCACAGCCACACAGGAACACGGCGAAGCGGGCGTGATGCATGCGCGGGTTCATGTGGCCTCTCGTCTTATAGTCGAGGATGTTTATAGAATACCCAGCGCAGGGAACACCAATACCGAATTCGGACCGATCAATACCCAGGAAACAGAATGCTTGATCTACGCAAGTTACGGTACTTCCTGACGGTCGCCGAAGAGCTGCACTTCGGCCGCGCAGCCCAGCGCCTGCACCTTGCCCAGCCGCCCCTGACGCGGCAGATTTCGGCCCTGGAAACCGAGCTTGGCTTTCGCCTGTTCGACCGCACCAGTCGCACGGTCACACTGACTGCCCAGGGCCAGCACTTTTTGCCGTATGCCCGCGCAGCGCTGGAGCACGCCAGGCTTGCACAAGACATCGCCGCCAAGCTGGCTGCCGGCTCGACTGGCCAACTGGTCGTAGGCTATGCCAGCTCGATCGCGTTGTCGGAACTCTTCAGCCAAACCCTGCAAGCCTTCGCCCAGCGTTTTCCCGATGTGCAACTGACCCTGGTGGAGAGCGCTTCCGGCAGCCTGCACACGCACGTGCTGGACGGGCGCATCGACGTCGGCATGAGCCGCCTGCTGCCGGAGGCCGGGCAAACCGGCGTCGAGGCTTTGTCGTTGGGGCAAGAACCGCTGGTGGCGGCGCTTTGCAGCGACAACCCGCTGGCGGAGCAGGACGAAGTCACCCTCGCACAGCTCAGTGAGTACCCGTTGATTCTGTTTCCCAGCGATTACGGTTCGGGCCTCAACGGCTCCATCGAGCACCTGTATCAACGCCGCGGCCTGGCGCTGCGCCCGGGCCCAGCGGGGCGCCAGATCACCTCGATCATCGCCCTGGTGGCGGCAGGCCAAGGTGTCTCGCTGGTGCCCCAGTGCACCCGCACCCTGGCCAGGGAAGGTGTGGTCTACCGCCCCTTGGCAGACCCCGAAGCCTGGGTACACCTGCTGATACTCACACGCTCGCAGTCACGCTCACTGTTGGTCGAGGCGTTTATGGGGGTGGTCGAAGAATTGCTGCGCAGCCGCCCGGCCCTGGCGCCCACGACGCTTCCGGCATAACGGGGGCAAAAAAATACCCCTGCGTGAGGGGTATTTTTTCAACAGGCTGCTGCGGCTATTGCAGCATCAGGCCAGCTTTTTGTGACGCACACGGTGCGGCTGGGCAGCGGCCTCACCCAAGCGCTTCTTACGGTCGGCTTCGTACTCGGTGTAGTTGCCTTCGAAGAACACCGCTTGGGAGTCATCTTCGTACGCCAGGATGTGGGTCGCGACGCGGTCAAGGAACCACCGGTCGTGAGAGATCACAATGGCGGCGCCCGGGAAGTCCAGCAGGGCTTCTTCCAGGGAACGCAGGGTTTCAACGTCGAGGTCGTTGGACGGTTCGTCGAGCAGCAGGACGTTGCCGCCCTCTTTCAGGGTCAGGGCCAGGTGCAAGCGACCACGCTCACCACCGGACAGGTCCTTGACGAACTTCTGTTGGTCGCCGCCCTTGAAGTTGAAACGGCCGACGTAGGTGCGCGACGGGATTTCATAGTTGCCGATGCGGATCTGGTCGGAACCGTCGGAGATCTGCTGGAACACCGTCTTGCTGCCGTCGAGGTCGTCGCGGCTCTGGTCCACACAGGCCAGTTGCACGGTGTCACCGATCTCGATGCTGCCGGAGTCCGGGGTTTCCTTGCCCATCAGCATGCGGAACAGCGTGGATTTACCCGCACCGTTACCGCCGATAACGCCGACGATCGCGCCTTTTGGCATGGCGAACGACAGGTTGTCGATCAGCACGCGGTCGCCATAGCCTTTGGTCACGTTCTTGAACTCGATGACCTTGTCACCCAGGCGCGGACCGGCCGGGATGTAGATCTCGTTGGTCTCGCTGCGCTTCTGGAATTCTTGCGACTGCATTTCTTCAAAGCGTTGCAGACGGGCCTTGGATTTGGACTGGCGGGCCTTGGCGCCTTTGCGCACCCATTCCAATTCTTCCTTCATGGCTTTTTCGTGGGCCGATTGCTGCTTGGATTCGGCGGCCAGACGGTCGGACTTGGCTTCCAGCCAACCGGAGTAGTTGCCCTCGTAAGGGATACCGGCGCCGCGGTCGAGCTCGAGGATCCAGCCGGCGACGTTGTCCAGGAAGTAACGGTCGTGCGTGATCGCAACCACGGTGCCCGGGAAATCGTGCAGGAAGTGCTCCAGCCAGGCGACGGAATCGGCGTCCAAGTGGTTGGTCGGTTCGTCGAGCAGCAGCATGTCAGGGGCCGACAGCAGCAGGCGGCACAGGGCCACACGGCGCTTCTCACCACCGGACAGGTGCTCGACCTTGGCGTCCCAGGCTGGCAGGCGCAGCGCATCGGCGGCGACTTCCAGTTGGCGCTCCAGGTTGTGACCATCGCCCGCTTGCAGGATCGCTTCGAGCTTGGCCTGTTCAGCGGCCAGTTTGTCGAAGTCGGCATCCGGTTCGGCGTAGGCGGCGTACACCTCATCGAGGCGGGCCTGGGCGTCCTTGATCACGCTGACGGCTTCTTCGACCACTTCACGCACGGTCTTGGTCGGGTCCAGGATCGGCTCTTGCGGCAGGTAACCGATGTTCAGCTCCGGCATCGGGCGGGCTTCGCCTTCGAACTCGGTGTCGACGCCTGCCATGATTTTCAGCAGGGTGGACTTACCCGAACCGTTGAGGCCGAGCACGCCGATCTTGGCGCCAGGGAAGAAGGACAGCGAAATGTTTTTCAGGATTTCCCGCTTCGGCGGAACAACTTTTCCCAGCCGATGCATGGTGAAGACGTATTGAGCCATGGTGAACCTAGCGTCAGTGACTGATGAATTAAGCGGACGAAGCCCGTGCCAGGCCATGCGCCGCGCGGGCCTTTGACTATCATCAATGCCAGCGAGCAAAAAAAGCCTGAATGTCTGGGGCTGGAACGCCCCCGCGTAACCGGCAAAGCTACCTGAATGCGCTGGGGCAGTCCAGCCAGGCAGGACTGGCACTTTGCCACAACTCAAGGCATGCTAGCCGCCCTTCGGGCGTCCGGCTTATAGTGCACGTCGCGCGCCAGTCCAGCCAAACCGCAGGATCACAGTTTGTCCAACGTCACGCCGCCCACGCCCTTGCGCGCCGCTCATATTGCGCCGGGAGCGCCCCTGCACGGCACCTTGAAAGGCGCGTTGGCGACGCTTGTCCTGCTGTTGCTCGCCTTGTTGTTCTGGCAGTTGCTTGACCAACTGCAGCAAAACCAGAAAAACCAACAGCAATACACCATCGACTACAGCGCCGACCTGGCCGAGCAAATCAGCCAGAACATGGCCCTGAGCGCACAGATCGCCCTGAACCTGTTGCCGATTGTCGAGCCGCCGCGCAATGCCGAACAGCAGCAGGCCCTGATGCGCACCTTGCAGCGCTCGTTGCCAGACCTGCGCAGCTTCGCCCTGCTCGCCCCCAGCGGCGCACTGATCAGCGACACTGCCGAAGGCAGCCAAGACAGTGCCCTGCTCGAAGACCTGGTCAAGCGCAGTCACGCCCAGTCCTACTACCTGAGCAACGACAATGACGGCACGGTCATCTATCTGTTGCTGCACCAACCCAGCGGTGGCTCCAAAGTGTACTGGGCCTTGCGCCTGGCGCCCAATTATCTGGCCAACCTCACGCGCCAGGATGTCCAGGGCCAGCGCCCGATGTGGGCGATCGAGAACAGCCTGAACCATCGTGTGGTCAGCCGTGACAGCGGGATGCCGGCGCAGTGGTCCGGCGCCCTGACGCCGGAAGAGTTGAACCGCAGTGTGCTGGTCACGCCTTTAAGCAAAAGCGATTGGCAACTGCGCGGCATGTTTGACCGTAGCGCGGTGCTGGAACAACTGCTGCCGGCCTTTATCGGCAAGTGCCTGCTCGGCCTGGCGTTTTCGCTGATCCCGGTGATCGTGCTGCTCAACATGCGCCGCCGCCAACGCCAGGTGAATGAAGGCCGGCGGCGCTATCAGGACATCTTCGAAGGCACCGGCGTGGCCTTGTGCGTGCTGGACCTGTCGGGGCTCAAGGCGTTTTGCGACAAAACCCAGGTGCAAAGCCGCGAGCAGTTGCACGCCTGGTTGCAGGCCAACCCCACGCAGCGCAAGCAACTGCTCAAGGAGTTGCGCGTCACCGAGGTCAACCAGATGGCCGTGCGCCTGCTGAACGTCGCGTCCTGCGAGCAGGCCTGGGAACGCCTGATCGACGATTGCCCGCGCAATGCCACGTCCATCGGCTATCAGGTGCTGGAAGCCGTACTGACCCGGCAAAAGCAGCTGGAACTGGAAATCCAGCTCAACGACGTGGCCGGCAACGAACAGTACCTGTGGCTGGTGATGCGTTTGCCGGAGCAGCAAGATGACGTCAAGGCGGTGATCCTCAGCATCAGCGACATCACCAGCCGCAAGCTGATCGAGCTGTCGCTGGTGGAGCGTGAAAGCTTCTGGTCGGATGTGGTGCGCACGGTGCCCGATCACCTGTATGTGCAAGACGTGATCAGCCAGCGCATGATTTTCAGCAACCACCATCTGGGCCACACCCTGGGCTACAACAAGGCCGAACTGCAGCAAATGGGTGAGTACTTCTGGGAAATCCTGCTGCACCCCGAAGACGCCGAGCATTACCACGACTTGCGCCAGCAGCAACGCCAAGCCGCTTATACGACCCAACTGCACTGCCAACTGCGCTTTCGTCACCGCAATAACCAGTGGCGCCGCTTCGATATCCGCGAACAGGCCCTAGCCCGGGATACGTCTACGGTGGTCACTCGGATCATCGGCGTGGCCAAGGACATCACCGACCAGATCGAGGCCAGTGAATCGCTGCGCGACAGTGAACAGCGCTACCGGATGCTGGCCGAAAGCATCAGCGACGTGATCTGCTCCACCGACAGCCAACTGGCCCTCAACTACATCAGCCCATCGGTCAACACCGTCCTGGGCTATGACGTGGACTGGGTGTTCAAGAACGGCTGGCAGTCGATCGTTGCCAACCCTCAGCAGTTGACCGGCATCTACAACCTGATGGAACAGGTCAGCCGCGCCCTCGGCAACCCCGACGCCTTGAACACCTTGCGCGATGAAGTCCAGACCCAACTGTTTCTGTTCGACTGCCTGCGCGCCGACGGGCGCAAGGTGCCGATAGAACTGCGCCTGGTGCTGGTGTGGGATGAGCATGGCGGGTTTGAAGGCATCCTCGGCGTGGGCCGCGATATCAGCCAGCAACGCCGCGCCGAAAAAGACCTGCGCATGGCGGCCACGGTGTTCGAACATTCCACCTCGGCGATCCTGATCACCGACCCGGCCGGCTACATCGTGCAGGCCAACGAGGCGTTCAGCCGGGTCAGCGGCTATGAAGTGGCGGATGTGCTCGACCAATTGCCGAACATGCTCACCGTCGACGAGCAGCAGGAAGCCCATCTGCGTTATGTACTCAAACAGCTGCATCAGCACAGCACCTGGGAAGGTGAAGTGTGGCTCAAGCGCCGCAATGGCGAGCATTACCCGGCCTGGGTGGGCATTACCGCGGTGTTCGACGATGAAGGCGACCTGGCCAGCTACGTGTGTTTCTTCAGCGATATCAGCGAGCGCAAGGCCAGTGAGCAGCGCATCCACCGTCTGGCCTACTACGACGCCCTGACCCACCTGCCCAACCGCACCCTGTTCCAGGACCGCCTGCACACCGCGTTGCAGTCCGCCGAACGGCAGAAGTCGTGGGTGGTGCTGATGTTCCTCGACCTTGACCGCTTCAAGCCGATCAACGACTCCCTCGGCCACGCCGCCGGCGACCGTATGCTCAAGGAAATGGCCACGCGCCTGCTCGGCTGTGTGGCCGAGGACGACACCGTGGCGCGTATGGGCGGCGACGAATTCACTTTGCTCCTGCAACCGCGAGTCAGCCGTGAAATGGCGCTGAACCGCGCCATTCATGTGGCCGAGCAGATCCTCGCCAGCCTGGTCAAACCCTTTGTGCTGGAGGGCCGCGAGTTCTTCGTGACCGCCAGTATCGGCATCGCCCTGAGCCCGCAAGACGGCAACGAGCTGAGCCAATTGATGAAAAACGCCGACACGGCGATGTATCACGCTAAAGAACGCGGCAAGAACAACTTCCAGTTCTACCAGGCCGACATGAACGCCAGCGCCCTGGAGCGCCTGGAGCTGGAAAGCGACCTGCGCCACGCCTTGGACCAGAACGAATTCGTGCTCTATTACCAGCCGCAATTCAGCGGCGACGGCAAACGCCTGACCGGCGCCGAAGCCCTGCTGCGCTGGCGCCACCCGCGCCGCGGGCTGGTGCCGCCTGGGGATTTCATCCCCGTATTGGAAGAACTCGGGCTGGTGGTGGATGTCGGCGACTGGGTGATCAGCGAAGCCTGCCGCCAGCTCAAGGCCTGGCATCAGAACAAAGTGCGCGTGCCTAAAGTCTCAGTGAACATTTCGGCACGGCAGTTCTCCGACGGCCAACTGGGCACGCGCATCGCCACCATCCTCAAGGACACTGGCCTGCCGCCGGCGTGCCTGGAGCTGGAGCTGACCGAAAGCATCCTGATGCGTGAAGTCAACGAAGCCCTGCAGATCCTCGCCAGCCTGAAGAACCTGGGCCTGAGCATCGCGGTGGATGACTTTGGCACCGGCTATTCATCGCTCAACTACCTCAAGCAATTCCCCATCGATGTGCTGAAGATCGACCGCACCTTCGTCGACGGCCTGCCCTCGGGTGAGCAGGACGCGCAGATTGCCCGGGCGATCATTGCCATGGCCCACAGCCTGAACCTGGCGGTGATTGCCGAAGGGGTGGAAACCCATGAGCAGTTGGACTTCCTGCGTGAGCATGGCTGTGATGAGGTGCAGGGCTACCTGTTCGGGCGGCCAATGCCGGCGAATCGGTTTGAGGTGCAGTTCAGTAATGATGCGCTGTTCATGTTTGACTGAAAGTGCCGTCCCTGATCGTTCCCACGCTCCGCGTGGGAACGCAATTCTGGACGCTCTGCGTCCGCTTTTAAATGTGACGCAGAGCGCCACGGGATGCATTCCCACGCAGAGCGTGGGAACGATCAGGGGCTGAGTGAAAACCACTTGTCCGCGACATGATGTCCTTTCATATGCCATCTAAAACCCATTGGGTTAGAATGCCCTCCTTTTCTGCCCCCGATCCTTGAGGACCGCCATGTTCAGCCGTGATTTGACTATTGCCAAGTACGACGCCGATCTCTTCGCCGCCATGGAGCAAGAAGCCGTGCGCCAGGAAGAGCACATTGAGCTGATCGCTTCGGAAAACTACACCAGCCCTGCGGTGATGGAGGCTCAAGGTTCGGTTCTGACCAACAAGTACGCCGAAGGCTACCCAGGCAAGCGCTACTACGGTGGCTGCGAGTACGTCGACGTGGTTGAGCAGTTGGCCATCGACCGTGCAAAAGAGCTGTTCGGCGCCGATTACGCCAACGTCCAGCCACATGCCGGCTCCCAAGCCAACAGCGCCGTGTACCTGGCCCTGCTGCAAGGCGGCGACACCATTCTGGGCATGAGCCTGGCCCACGGCGGTCACCTGACCCACGGCGCCACGGTTTCGTCCTCCGGCAAGCTGTACAACGCCGTTCAGTACGGTATCGATGCCAACGGCCTGATCGACTACGACGAAGTCGAGCGCCTGGCGGTTGAGCACAAGCCAAAAATGATCGTGGCCGGTTTCTCTGCCTACTCGCAGATCCTGGACTTCCCACGGTTCCGTGAAATCGCCGACAAGGTCGGTGCCTACCTGTTCGTGGACATGGCCCACGTGGCCGGTCTGGTGGCTGCGGGCGTTTACCCCAACCCAGTGCCTTACGCTGACGTGGTCACCACCACGACCCACAAGACCCTGCGCGGTCCACGTGGCGGCCTGATCCTGGCGCGTGCCAACGCCGAGATCGAGAAGAAGCTCAACTCCGCCGTTTTCCCGGGCGCCCAAGGTGGCCCGCTGGAGCACGTGATCGCGGCCAAGGCGATCTGCTTCAAGGAAGCACTGCAGCCTGAGTTCAAGACCTACCAGCAGCAAGTGGTCAAGAACGCCAAGACCATGGCCAGCGTGTTCATCGAGCGCGGTTTTGACGTGGTGTCCGGCGGTACCGAAAACCACTTGTTCCTGCTGTCGCTGATCAAGCAGGACATTTCCGGTAAAGATGCTGACGCTGCCCTGGGCAAAGCCTTCATCACCGTGAACAAAAACTCCGTGCCGAACGACCCACGTTCGCCGTTCGTCACCTCCGGCCTGCGCTTCGGCACTCCGGCAGTGACCACCCGTGGCTTCAAGGAAGCCGAGTGCAAGGAACTGGCAGGCTGGATCTGCGACATCCTGGCAGACCTGAACAACGAAGCCGTGATCGACGCGGTACGTGAGAAGGTCAAGGCCATCTGCAAGAAGCTGCCGGTATACGGCGCTTGATGGCAGTTGCGTGAATAAGAAGCCCGGCTCATGAGCCGGGCTTTTTTATGCCGATTTCAATTTGAAACAGGGTCAAGTGTAGGAGCTGGCTTGCCTGCGATGGCGGTTTTGCAGTCAGCCCATCAGTGATTGCCCCACCGCTATCGCAGGCAAGCCAGCTCCCACATTGGAGTGCATTTCAAGCCGGGTTTATTGGTAGACCCGCTCAAAGCCTTGGCGAATTTTGTCTTCGGGCAACTCATCGGCAATAAACACAATGACACTTTCGCGCACTTCGCCCTCGGCCCATTCGGTATCCCAGTCGAAGCCATAGAGCTTCAGCACGCCCTGGAACACCATGCGCCGGTCTTCCCCGGCAATATTCAACACACCTTTGTAGCGCAGCAGTTGCTTGCCATGATCTTCCAGCAGTTCGTTCATGAACTCGCTGAGGCGGTCGATATCCAGCGGCTGGTCGGTGCGCAGTACCAGGCTGGAAATGCGGTCGACCGAAGGCGCTGCATTCACCGGGCGCAGGCTCATGCCGGCGTTGAGGTTGAAGCCGCGCACATCCAGCAACTCGGCCAGGTCAATCTTGCCGTGGTCCACCACACGAATCGGCGCACGGCGGTTGATGCGGGTGAGGCGCTGGCTGAGGGCCTCGAAGGCGGCATCGTCCACCAGGTCGCGCTTGCTCACCAGCAGGCGGTCGGCAAAGCCAATCTGGGCCTGGGCGATGGTCTGGGTCAGGTGATGCTCGGCGTGGGCCGCATCCACCAGGGTGATGATGCCGTCGAGGATATAGCGCTCGCGCAGTTCTTCGTCGATGAAGAAGGTCTGGGCCACCGGCGCCGGGTCGGCCAGGCCGGTGCATTCGATCACCAGCCGATCGAAGGCGATCTCGCCGCTGTCCAGGCGTTCCAGCAGCAGGTACAGGGCTTTGGTCAGGTCGGTGTGGATGGTGCAGCACACGCAGCCGTTGGACAGGGTCATCACTTGCACCGGCTCGTCGCCCAGCAGTTGGGTGTCGATACCGGCGTCACTGAATTCGTTTTCGATCACGGCGATTTTCAAGCCGTGCTCGGCTTTGAGCAGGTGGCGCAGCAAGGTGGTCTTGCCGGCGCCGAGGAAGCCGCTGAGGATGGTAACGGGGATGGGAGAGGACAAAGAGATTCTCCTTGAAGAAACACAGAAACAAATGTGGGAGCAAAGGCCCCTGTGGGAGCTGGCTTGCCTGCGATGCAGACAACTCGGTGCTTGCGTC
>NZ_WKCD01000132.1:0-13963 GCF_021606625.1 Pseudomonas sp. PA-4-8C | reverse complement strand
CACGCTGGCCGAACGCAGGCTTGAATTCGTGGGTAACCCGGCAGGACGCCGGGTTAGCCGCCCCGCGCCATGGATGGCGCGTGGCGGCGGCCCACGGATTCAAGCCTGCGTTCGGGCACACCGAGCCCAAGCGAGGTGCCGAGTGGTGGGGCAAGAGCGTTTTGCTTACTTTGCCGCTTTTGCAAAGTGAGCCGCCGTCAGGGCGGAACCCTAAGTGGCCGTTACCTAAATAAAGGATATGTACTCAAATCCCGGTCGGCGGTCAGGCCGCCTTCGCGAGCAAGCCCGCTCCCACATTGGGACCGAGGGGCGTCAGATAGATAGCCGCCGGTTGGCAGGCCGCCATCGCAGGCAAGCCAGCTCCCACATTGATGGTGACCACTTTAAATCGAAGATGTTTTCAAGCGCTTATCCAGGCCAATGATCGCCAGCGCAATGACGATGAACCCTGCCAAAATCCCCGCGGCATTCACAAACACTTGTGGATAACCCAGGCTGTCCACATCCATGAACGGGTACTGATACTGCCCGAGCATATGCCCGCGCAGCAGCACATAACCGAAGTACACCAATGGGTAAATCACCCAGCCGGCAATGTGCTTGAACCGCAAGGTGCCCTTGGGCACACACCGCCACCAATACACCACAAACAGCAACGGCATGACGTCGTGCAGCAATTCATCGGCGATAAATTGAAAGCCTTGCGGGCTCCACAGATGCCGCAGCAGCAGGTTGTAGGCCAGGCTCACCAGCACGATGCTCGCCGCTATCGCGCTACTGATGTGAGGCGCGAGGAAAAACCGCTTGGCGCCAGAGTCGCGCTTGACCAGCGCGTAGCTGAGCACCACGACCACCAGGGTATTGGTCAGCACGGTGAAGAAGCTGAAGAAACTGATCAGGCCGCCCAGCAAGCTCGCGCCACTGGTCCAGCGCGAATAGAAAATCAGGTATTGCTGGATCGCCAACCCCACCCAACCGGCCAAGGCTGCCATCGCGACAAAGCGCTTCATGCTTTCAATCCAGGGGGCGCTTGGTACGCATCAGCTTGACGTACAAACCTTCGACCTTTTCCCGCGCCCACGGGGTTTTGCGCAGGAAGGTCAGGCTCGACTTGATGCTCGGGTCACTCTTGAAGCAGCGGATATCAATACGCTCGGCCAAGCCGCTCCACTCGTAATGCTCCACCAGGGTGGTGAGCACGTGTTGCAGGGTCACACCGTGGAGCGGGTCGTTGCTTGTCGCGGTCATGCCAGGCCTTTTGCAAAAAGAGGAAACACAGCCGCGCACCTTAGCCGACGGGGCGTGCAGGTGGAAGCATCGGATTGAATATAGCCCGCGAGGAAAAGTTCCCCTTTTTCGCAAAAAAGAGATGTTATATTGTAACTTTACTTAACAACCTTTTTGCCTAGGAATATCCGATGTCGCTGCCTTCTCTCTGGCGCTTGTCGCCCCTCGCCGCCGCCCTGTTGATCGGCTCCCAGGCCCATGCCCTGGAACTGCCACCCCAAGTGGTCACCGGCAACCCGCTGGGCAGCGAACAGCTGGCCTCGCCCACCACCGTGCTGGAAGGCGACGACCTGACCCTGCAACAAAAAGGCAGCCTCGGTGAAACCCTGAACAAGCAGCCGGGCGTATCGTCTTCGTACTTTGGCCCAGGGGCCAGCCGCCCGATCATTCGTGGCCAGGACGGCGACCGTATTCGCATCCTGCGCAACGGTGTGGGGGCGCTGGACGCCTCGTCGCTGTCTTACGATCACGCTGTGCCACTGGACCCGATCAACGTTGACCGCATTGAAATCGTGCGGGGCCCGGCCGCACTGCTGTACGGCGGCAGCGCCATCGGTGGTGTGGTCAATACCTTCGACAATCGCATCCCCACCGAGGCCATTGAAGGCATCCATGGCGCGGGTGAACTGCGCTACGGCGGTGCCGACACCACCCGCAGCAGCGCAGGCAAGCTGGAAGCCGGCAACGGTACGTTCGCCTTGCACCTGGATGCCAATGCGCGCGAGTTCAACGACCTTAAAATCCCAGGCTATGCCCGCAGCCGGCATGCACCGGAGAGCGAAAACGGCCCCGGCAAAAACGGGCGCCTGGGTAACAGCAATGGGCGCCAGGACGGTGGTGCGGTAGGCGGTTCCTACACTTGGGATGATGGTTATGCGGGGCTGTCCTACAGCAATTACGACAGTAACTACGGCTCACCCGCCGAGCAGGATGTGCGCATCCGCATGAAACAGGACCACTACGCCTTTGCGTCCGAGATCCGCAACCTGCAAGGGCCGTTTACCTCGGTGAAACTCGACGCCGGTTACACCGACTACGAACACCGAGAAATCGAAGGCGGCGAAACCGGCACCACCTTCAAGAACAAAGGCTATGAAGCGCGGGTGGAAGCTCGTCACCAGCCGATAGGCCCATTCGATGGCGTGGTCGGCGCCCAAGTGACGCGCAACGAGTTCTCGGCTCTGGGCGAAGAAGCCTTCGTACCGCAGACCGACACCAACGCCGGCGCACTGTTTATCCTCGAAGAAATGCAAGCCACCGAGCGCCTCAAACTCAGCCTAGGCGCACGTCTGGAACACACCAGCGTCGACCCGAACGCCAAAGGCAACGAGCGCTTTGCCAATGCCGACAAGAGCAGTAACTTCACCGCCGGTAGCCTGTCGTCTGGTGCGGTGTACGCCCTCACGCCGATCTGGTCCCTGGCCGCCACCCTCGGCTACACCGAACGCGCGCCGACCTTTTACGAGCTGTACGCCAACGGCGCCCACGTTGCCACCGGTACCTACGAGTTGGGCGATGCCAACCTGAAGAAAGAAAAGGCCGTGTCCAGCGACCTGGCCCTGCGCTTTGACAACGGCACCCACAAGGGCAGCTTCGGCGTGTTCTACAGCCACTTCTCCAATTACATCGGCTTGTTGGGCACGGGTCGTACCCTGAACGATGAAGGCGAAGAGGACGCGGGCGGTATTCCCGAGTACGAATATTCTGGCGTGCGCGCGCGTTTCGCCGGCTTCGAAGCCCAGGATCACTGGAAGCTCGGTGAAGGCGCCTACGGTAAGTTTGCGCTGGAACTCTCGGGCGATTACACCCGCGCCACCAACCTGGACACCGGCGAAGCCTTGCCACGCATCGCGCCCCTGCGCATGAGCAGCGGCCTGCTGTGGGAACTGGACCGCTGGCAAGCACGTATCGATGTGGAACATGCCGCAGGCCAAGGGCGTGTACCGGATAACGAAAGCGGCACCGACGGCTACACCACCCTCGGCGCCAGCGCGGGGTATCGCTTCAATGTGGGCGGTAGCCAGTGGCTGGCCTTCGTCAACGGTGAAAACCTGACCAATCAGACCGTGCGCTATGCCAGCTCGATTCTGCGCGATATCGCGCCGGCGCCAGGTAGAAGCGTGCAGTTCGGCGTTCGCACTACCTTCTAATCATCACCGCTAATCCCCTGTGGGAGCGGGCTTGCCCGCGAAAGCGTTGGGTCAGTCAACATCACTGTTTGCTGGGCCGACGTCTTCGCAGGCAAGCCAGCTCCCACATTTGATCTTCGTTGCTTTGAGCATTGCGTTCGCTTGATCGATCGGCATTGGGGACATGCCTGCGACGTGATTGTGCAGCGACTATCTGTCACTGTTACCAAAACTGAAATGATGCATCTTGCGATTCACCCTTTCTCAAAACGCCCCGCCGCATTATCCTTCGCAACAATCTGAAACGCTTCACCTCCGGGTCGATCCCATTTGCCGAATTTCCCTGCACGCAAAGACAGCGCTGTCTTAAACCGACCTGCGCCAGGGACTCTGTTGCCCGCCTGTGGATAACCCGGTTATCCACAGAAAAACCCGAAAATAACGATGAACCAAGCCCGTGCTGAATCGTCATCTACAGTGAAGCACGGGGTTACATAATTATTCCAACGTCACGGAGAAACACACTATGAGCACTGATGGTGCTTCAAGCCCAAGCCGCCTGTTGCCCAGGCTGCTAGGCGTCTTGCTGCTGATCATGGGGCTGGCCTTGCTGGCTGGCGGCGTCAAGCTGAGCATGCTCGGCGGGTCGCTGTACTACCTGCTCGCCGGTATCGGCATCACCCTGACCGGCGTGTTGCTGCTGGCTACCCGCCGCGCTGCGCTGGGCTTGTACGCACTGGTGTTGTTCGCCAGCACCGTGTGGGCACTGTGGGAAGTCGGCCTGGACTGGTGGCAACTGGTACCGCGCCTGGCCCTGCTGTTCGCCTTGGGCATCGTCATGCTGCTGCCGTGGTTTCGACGTCCGTTGCTGCGTGGCCAAGCGGCCCCGCTGGGCACTGGCGCGCTGAGCGTGGCCGTGGTGCTGGCGGGCGCTACCGCACTGGCCAGCCAATTCACCAACCCAGGTGAAATGGTCAAGACCGGCCAACTGGACCGCGACGCGGTACCGGGCATGGCCAGCGCTGCGCCCACCCAGGCCGATGGCGACTGGAATTCCTATGGCCGTTCGGCCTTCGGTGACCGTTACTCGCCACTGGCACAGATCACCCCGGAAAACGCCCACAAGCTGGTGCCGGCGTGGACCTATCGCACTGGCGACATCCCTGGCCCAGGCGACCCCGGTGAAACCACCGCGGAAAACACCCCGCTGAAAGTCAATGGCATGCTCTACGTGTGCACACCGCACAGCCAAGTGATTGCCCTGGACCCGGATACCGGCAAGGAAATCTGGCGTTTCGACCCGAAGATCACCACCCAGGGTGCTGAGAGCTTCAAAGGTTGGGCGCACATGACCTGCCGTGGCGTGTCGTACCACGATGACGCTGCCTACGCTTCCGAGCAAAGCCCGACTGGCACTGCCAGCCCGGCCGCCGCACCGAACGCCTGCCCGAAACGCATCTTCGTGCCGACCGCCGACACCCGTCTGATCGCCCTGAACGCCGACACCGGCAAGATGTGCGAAGACTTCGGTGACAAAGGCCAGGTCGACCTGCGTGCCAACATCGGCAGCTTCGCCCCAGGCGGTTACTACTCCACGTCGCCACCGGCCGTGACCAAGAACCTGGTCGTGATCGGCGGTCACGTGACCGATAACGTTTCCATCGACGAGCCAAGCGGCGTGATCCGTGCGTTCGACGTGCACACCGGCAAGCTGGTGTGGAACTGGGACAGCGGCAATCCGGACGACACCACACCGTTGGCCGAAGGCAAGACCTACACCCGCAACTCGCCGAACATGTGGTCCATGTTCGCCGTGGATGAAAAACTCGGCATGCTCTACCTGCCGATGGGCAACCAGATGCCCGACCAGTACGGCGGCGACCGTACCGATGAGTCCGAGAAGTACGCCGCGGGCCTGACCGCCCTGGACATCGACACCGGCCACGTGAAGTGGACCTTCCAGTTCACCCACCACGACCTGTGGGACATGGACGTGGGCGGCCAGCCTTCGCTGATCGACATCAAGACCGCTGCGGGCGTGAAGCAGGCCGTGATGGCGTCGACCAAGCAAGGCAGCATCTACGTGCTGGACCGTGCCACTGGCCAGCCCGTGGTGCCGGTCAATGAAATCCCGGTGCCACAGGGCGCAGTCGCGGGCGACCGCACCTCCCCTACCCAACCCAAGTCCGACCTGAACTTCATGCCGCCGCCGTTGAAAGAACGCGACATGTGGGGCGTGACACCGTTCGACCAGATGCTGTGCCGGATCGACTTCAAATCCATGCGCTACGACGGCCCGTTCACGCCGCCGTCGCTGCAAGGTTCGATCGTGTACCCAGGCAACTTCGGCGTGTTCGACTGGGGCGGCATCTCGGTTGACCCGGTGCGCCAGATCGCCTTCGTGAACCCAAGCTACATGGCGTTCAAATCCAAGCTGATCCCGGCCGCTGACATCGCCAAGCAAGGCCCACGCGTCAGCGAAACCGAGGGCGTGCAGCCAAACAAAGGCGCGCCGTATGGTGTGATCCTTGAAGCGCTGCTGTCGCCGATGGGCCTGCCATGCCAGGCACCGGCCTGGGGCTACGTGGCGGCGGTCGACCTGACCAACCACCAGACCATCTGGATGCACAAGAACGGCACCGTGCGTGACAGCTCGCCGGTTCCAATCCCGCTGACCATGGGCGTGCCTAGCCTGGGCGGTACGTTCACCACCGCTGGTGGCGTCGCGTTCCTCAGCGGCACCCTGGATCAGTACCTGCGTGCCTATGATGTGAAAAACGGCAAGCAACTGTGGGAAGGCCGCCTGCCTGCAGGCGCGCAAACCACCCCGATGACCTACACCGGCAAGGACGGCAAGCAATACGTGCTGGTCATGGCGGGCGGTCACGGTTCCCTGGGGACCAAGCAGGGTGATTATGTAATGGCGTTCAAACTGCCAGATTAAGTAACACTGGCGGTAGAAAAGGCGGCTGCCCCGAATGGGCAGCCGCTTTTTTTTGCCTGCCGAAAATGCCCCCGCGGTTTCCCCTCTGCCCTTTAAAGCTAATTTAGTGCGCACGCCCTGCGTAATACAAAAGGCGTACGGATAAAACTTTAAAGGGAGCTTCACTGCATGACGGACCATGTCGCGACAAAACCGACTCTTTCCACACCCACAAAAATCCTGGAACTTGAACACCTCAACACTGCCAGTTTGAAAAAACTCATCAGTGGTGAAGTGCTCGCCATTCGAGTACCTGAATTTGCCAGTGCGAACACCAGCGCACGGTTGATTCAGGCTATCGACGGCACCGCCACCCTGGAACACTACGGCCATGAAACCTACGAAGAGGGGCGCGTGGTTCAGCACTTCTATGGTGTGCATCGCTGGGGCACCCCGTTCAACTCCACGTACGGCAAGGCCGCCGGCAGTGATGCCCAAGAAAAATATTATGCAGACGCCGCCCGTATGCGCGGCCTTATCGACAGCCTCTGTGCGCCGCAAAAGCCGCCCATTCAACAACTGATGGAACAGTTCCAGGCGCTCTGGCCGCAAGGTGCAACAGCCGCTGCGTTCCAGGGCCAACCAATGTTTTGCGGGATCATACGCGTCATGTTCCCGGAGACGGCGCACCTCTCGGAAACGGTGCCCCATGTGGATTGCCTGCCCCGCTCAATCGCTGAGTTGCAGCATCAATTCAGCGCCAATATCTATCTTCAAACGCCGCCTGCGGGAGGCGAGTTAATCATTTGGGATACCCAAGCCTTTAGCTATGACCAAGTCCAGCGCTTCGAGGGTGCCCAACTGCCCGAACAGTGTTTACAAAAACCGCTGCGCATCCGCCCACGCCAGAACGAACTGGTGCTGATCAATACCCGCCGCCCCCACGCCATCTGCGGGTTCGATTCGGGAAAACGCGTCAGCATGCAGTCGTTTATCGGCTATACACCCGGTGAACCGTTTTACTTCTGGTGCTAATACTTTTACTGCTCGTGCACATGGACGTTTATCTATGACCCCCGAAGAATTCCGCCAACATGGCTATGCCATGATCGACCTGATTGCAGACTACCGACAGAACATCGAACAACGCGGCGTGCAGCCCACCACCCAACCTGGCGAGATCAAAGCCGCCCTGCCGGCCAGCCCGCCTGACACCGCCGAACCCTTCGAACAAATCATGGGCGACGTCGAAAAACTGATCATGCCCGGCTTGCTGCATTGGCAGCATCCCAGTTTCTTCGGGTTCTTCCCTTCCAATGTGGAACTGTCCTCAGTGCTCGGCGATTGCCTGAGCACCGGCCTGGGTGTGATTGGGTTGTCCTGGCAATCCAGCCCGGCCCTCACCGAAATCGAGGAAGTCACCACCGATTGGCTGCGCGACATGCTCGGCCTGGGCAGCTCATGGAGCGGTGTGATCCAGGACTCGGCGTCCACCTCCACGCTGGTGGCGCTTATCAGCGCCCGGGAACGCAGCTCCGATTACGCGCTGATGCACAACGGCCTGCAAAACAGCGGCGCGCCCCTGATCGTCTACACCTCAGCCCACGCCCATAGCTCGGTCAACAAGGCGGCGATCCTGGCCGGGTTCGGCCAGAACCATATCCGCACCATCGCCACCGATGCACACAATGCAATGTCGCCCCAGGCACTGGCGCAGGCCATCGAACAGGACCTGGCCGCTGGCAACACACCCTGCGTGGTGATTGCCACCACCGGCACCACGGCTGCCATGGCGATCGACCCTCTGGATGCGATTGGCGACCTCACCCAACGCCACGGCCTGTGGCTGCACGTGGACTCGGCCATGGCTGGCGCGGCAATGATCCTGCCGGAATGCCGGGCCCTGTGGGATGGCATCGAAAAGGCTGACTCGCTGGTGCTCAACCCGCACAAATGGCTGGGCGCGGCCTTCGATTGCTCGGTGTACTTTGTACGTGACCCCGAGCATTTGATTCGCATCATGACCACCAACCCGAGCTACCTGCAGTCCAGCGCAGACGGCCAAGTGCGAAACTACCGTGACTGGCGGATTTCCCTGGGCAGCCGTTTTCGCGCCTTGAAGTTGTGGTTCCTGATACGCGAGCAAGGTGTCAGCGGCCTGCAAGCGCGGCTGCGGCGAGACCTGGCCAATGCGCGCTGGCTGGCAGAGCAGATTGAAGCCACTGAGCACTGGACACTGGTGGCCACGCCCGCCTTGCAAACCCTTTGCATTCGCCATGAACCGCCGGGGTTGGCAGGCCAGGCCCTGGATACTCACACCCGAGCCTGGGCAGAAAAACTCAACCAGTCAGGCGATGCCTACGTCACCCCCGCCCTCCTCGATGAGCGCTGGATGGTGCGGGTATCCATCGGCGCGCTGGGCACCGAACGCCAGCATGTCCAAAGGTTGTGGGCGCGACTGCAGACACTGGTCTAAGTAGGCACCCGTTCACGCCGCATCCACCGCTCGAACGCCATGGCATTGAGCGGCCGGCTGATCAGGTAGCCCTGGGCGGTGTCGCAGTTCCAGCGTTTGAGCAGGGTGAGGCTGTGTTCGAACTCCACGCCCTCGGCCACCACCTTGAGCCCCAGGCTATGGCTCATCTCTATGGTGGAACGCACGATCACGCCGTCGCCGCTGGTGCTGTCGAGGTTGCGTATAAAGGACTGGTCGATCTTCAGCTCTTGCACCGGCAGGCGCTGCAACTGTGCGAGGGAGGAGTAACCGGTGCCGAAATCATCCACCGACAGGCTGATCCCGCAATTGCGCAGCTGCTCCAGCACGCTGAGGGCCTGCTGCGGGTTGTGCATGATGGCGCTCTCGGTAATCTCGAAAATCAAATGCTCGGCGCCCACGTGGTATTGGGCCAATAGCGCAGTGACGCGAATCGCCAAGTCATCATCCGCCAAGTCGTTCACGGAGATATTCACCGACAGCTGGATAACCAGCCCACGCTGCGCCCATTCGGCAATCTGGCGGATGGCTTCCTCGATCACCCATAGCGTTAGCGCGCCCATGCTGCCGGTGCGTTCGGCCAGGGGAATGAACTCTGCGGGGGACACTTGCCCCAGCGTCGGGTGTTGCCAGCGCAACAAGGCTTCAGCCTGGCTCACGTGCCCGCGGCGCAGGTCAAGCTTGGGCTGGTAGCACAGGAACAACTCGCCTTCGATCACGGCGCGGCGCAAATCGCGGATCAGGGTGATCTGGCGTTGGTGGGCGAGGTCGCGGTCCGGTTGGTAGATCTGCAAATGCCCCGGCAGGTTGGCCGCGTCGTGCCGGGCGATGGCCGCGCGGTTGATCAATTCTTCCACCTGCTGCCCGTCAGCAGGGTACGCGGCGATGCCGATGCTCACCTCATGGCGCACTTCGTCATTGCCGATGCGCAGGGGTTCGGTCAACGCCCCATGCAACTGGTCGGCGCGGGCCACGGCAGAGTCGATCTCGGTGTTTTCCAACAACAACAGAAACTCACTGCCGGCGATGCGCGCCGCAGTGTCGCTGGCCAACAGGCTGCTGGACAAGCAGCGGCTGGCCTCGCACAACATATGCTCGACCCCTTCGGGGCCAAACCCTTCGTTGATGACCCGGTAGTTTTCAATGCCTACGTACAGCAATACCACCGACCGCCGTGCGCTGATCGCACTGCCCAGGCGCTCCATGGCCAGGGCGCGGTTGGGCAGGCCGGTGAGCGGGTCATGCAAGGCATTGTGAGCCAACTGTCGCTCACGCAGGGCGATGCCGCTTTGCATGGCATTGAACGCACGCGCCAGCAGGCCGAACTCGTCGTGGCTGCGCACCCGCACCGGGGTGCGGTAGTCACCGGCCCCGATGCGTTCAGCGGCTTGCACCAGCGCATTGAGCGGGCGTGACACTCGCCGCGCCAGGAATAACGCCACCGCCAGCGAGACCAGCAGCACCGCCAGGGCAATCCCCATGAACTGCCGGTCCAGCGGCGCGAAGGATTCCAGCGCATGGTCCAGCGGGCTTTGCAGCAACACGCGCACTTCATCGCCCTCGCCGCTATTGGCCAAGGGCAACACCTGGCTGAGCACACGCTGGCCATGGAACAGCTGGATCTTCGCCTCAGGATCGACCTGCGTGCCATGCAAGAGGCTGATGATGCTTGGGCGCCAATTGCCAGGGTGGGTGGTGAATAGCTGACCGAGATGGCCGTCCTGCACACTGAGGAACGACACCTCCAGGTTGCTCATGGAACGCAGCTCGTGGGCAAATTGCGTGTCCATGGGGAAACCCATGACCACGCGGGCGATGGGCACAGGCCCGAGCACATCCTTTTGCACCAGCAGATAGGGGCGCCCGGCCATGGCGACGATCAACATTTGCTGGCCACTGCGCCGCGCCTTGCGCAAGGCATCGGCATACGGGAACAGCTGGCCGCGCGTCTGCACCAGCAGAGTACTGACCATGACCCGGTCATCCAGGCCCAGCACCACCACTTCGCTGGAACTGACCCCGGTACCATGGGTGCCCAGCGCGTCCAAGATCGGCACCGTGCGGCCACCGGCCACCGCCTGCTTGAACGGCCCATCGGCGGTGAGCCAGTCCAACCCGTACTGCAAGCGCCGCCCGCGCAGGTCCAGCAGGCGCTCGAACACCTGCCGCCCCGTGTTCAGCTGCACGTCGGCCTGGTTCTCCACCGCGCGAGTGGTGGCGGCCTTGACGGCAAAATAGGTGGCGGCCACGACCACCAGCAGCAACAGCGCCAACACCCCGGCAATACGGGTCTGAAACGTGTGGCGCCAGTGCATGGCCGCGCCCTCGGGCCGTGCTCGTCGCTCTTGGCCGTGCTTTCCTGGTGTCATACGCGTCCCTGCCGACTGCTAACCGGCGTCAAAAAAACATCCTTTTTTATGGGGAATTTTATTAAAGCAGGTTAGCTGGGACTGGGGATAAGTAAACCCAATAAAAGCTGGGCTTCGCTGTCACATTATTGACGATCATTTCGAAAAGCAGAGGCATAAAGCACATTGACCGCGCCTCTCCCGTTATTTCATGCAAATTGTTGCTAACGACGCCGCCCCATTGAAACCACCGCAACCCCGCCCCATCTAACCTGCATACTTACTGATGCAGGTGCCCCATGAGCGACCAGCAAGAATTTCCAGATTACGACCTCAACGATTACGCCGACCCCGAAAACGCTGAAGCCCCCTCGTCCAATACTGGCCTGGCCTTGCCTGGGCAAAACCTGCCGGACAAGGTTTACATCATCCCGATCCACAACCGGCCGTTTTTCCCGGCCCAAGTGTTGCCGGTGATCGTCAATGAAGAACCCTGGGCCGAAACCCTGGAGCTGGTGAGCAAATCCGACCACCATTCCCTTGCGCTGTTTTTCATGGACACGCCGCCCGATGACCCACGGCACTTCGACACCTCCGCCCTGCCGCTGTACGGCACCCTGGTGAAGGTGCACCACGCCAGCCGCGAGAACGGCAAGCTGCAGTTCGTGGCTCAGGGCCTGACCCGCGTGCGCATCAAGACCTGGCTCAAGCACCACCGCCCACCGTACCTGGTGGAGGTTGAATACCCGCACCAGCCCAGCGAGCCGACCGATGAGGTCAAGGCCTACGGCATGGCGCTGATCAATGCGATCAAGGAACTGCTGCCCCTCAACCCACTGTACAGCGAAGAGTTGAAGAACTACCTCAACCGCTTCAGCCCCAACGACCCGTCGCCGCTTACCGACTTCGCCGCCGCCCTCACCTCGGCGACCGGTAATGAGCTGCAGGAAGTGCTGGACTGCGTGCCCATGCTCAAGCGCATGGAAAAAGTGCTGCCGATGCTGCGCAAAGAGGTAGAAGTCGCGCGCCTGCAAAAAGAACTCTCCGCCGAGGTAAACCGCAAGATCGGCGAGCACCAGCGTGAGTTCTTCCTCAAGGAACAACTCAAGGTCATCCAACAGGAGCTGGGCCTGACCAAGGACGATCGCAGCGCCGACGTCGAACAGTTCGAACAGCGCCTGCAAGGCAAGGTGTTGCCGGCCCAGGCACAGAAGCGCATCGATGAAGAGCTGAACAAACTGTCGATCCTGGAAACCGGTTCGCCGGAATACGCCGTCACGCGCAACTACCTGGACTGGGCCACCTCGGTGCCGTGGGGCGTGTACGGCGCAGACAAACTCGACCTCAAGCACGCGCGCAAAGTGCTCGACAAGCACCATGCGGGCCTGGATGACATCAAGAGCCGCATCCTCGAATTCCTCGCCGTGGGCGCCTACAAGGGCGAAGTCGCCGGTTCCATCGTGTTGCTGGTGGGCCCGCCGGGCGTGGGCAAGACCAGTGTGGGCAAGTCCATCGCCGAATCCCTGGGGCGGCCGTTCTATCGCTTCAGTGTCGGCGGCATGCGCGACGAGGCCGAGATCAAGGGCCACCGGCGCACCTACATCGGCGCCCTGCCCGGCAAGCTGGTGCAGGCGTTGAAAGACGTGGAAGTGATGAACCCGGTGATCATGCTCGACGAGATCGATAAGATGGGCCAGAGCTTCCAGGGCGACCCGGCGTCGGCGCTGCTGGAAACCCTGGACCCGGAACAGAACGTCGAATTCCTCGACCACTACCTGGACCTGCGCCTGGACCTGTCCAAAGTGCTGTTCGTGTGCACCGCCAACACCCTGGACTCGATCCCGGGCCCGTTGCTGGACCGCATGGAAGTGATTCGCCTGTCGGGCTATATCACCGAAGAAAAAGTCGCCATCGCCAAGCGCCACCTGTGGCCCAAGCAGTTGGAAAAAGCCGGCGTGGCCAAAAACAGCCTGACCATCAGTGATGGTGCCTTGCGCGCGTTGATCGACGGTTATGCGCGAGAGGCCGGCGTGCGTCAGTTGGAGAAGCAACTGGGCAAGCTGGTGCGCAAGGCGGTGGTCAAGCTGCTGGATGAACCGGACTCGGTGATCAAGATCGGCAACAAGGACCTGGAAAGCTCCCTGGGCATGCCCGTGTTCCGTAATGAACAAGTGCTGTCCGGCACCGGCGTGATTACCGGCCTGGCCTGGACCAGCATGGGCGGCGCCACCTTGCCGATTGAAGCGACGCGCATCCACACGCTCAACCGCGGCTTCAAGCTCACCGGGCAGTTGGGTGAAGTGATGAAAGAGTCCGCCGAAATCGCCTACAGCTACATCAGTTCAAACCTTAAGTCGTTTGGCGGCGATGCGAAGTTCTTCGATGAAGCCTTCGTGCACTTGCACGTACCGGAAGGCGCCACCCCCAAAGACGGCCCGAGTGCTGGCGTGACCATGGCCAGTGCGTTGCTGTCCCTGGCCCGCAACCAACCGCCGAAAAAAGGCGTGGCGATGACCGGCGAACTGACCTTGACCGGGCATGTACTGCCGATTGGCGGGGTGCGCGAGAAGGTGATTGCGGCGCGGCGCCAGAAGATTCACGAGTTGATCTTGCCGGAGCCCAACCGTGGCAGCTTTGAGGAGTTGCCGGATTATTTGAAGGAAGGCATGACGGTGCACTTTGCCAAACGGTTTGCGGATGTGGCGAAGGTGCTCTTCTGATAGATCTCTAGCGCCTGGGCTGGCCCTATCGCGGGCAAGCCCGGCTCCCACAGGGATCGGTG
>NZ_WKCD01000131.1:0-14084 GCF_021606625.1 Pseudomonas sp. PA-4-8C | reverse complement strand
TGGAGAACGTCATCCGGCCGATCGCGGTGGGCAAGAAGAATTGGCTGTTTACCGGTTCGGAGCGCGCCGGCCGTCGCGCCGCCGCCATCCAGAGCCTGCTGGCCACCGCCAAACTGAACGGCATCGAACCCGCCGCTTGGCTCAAGGATACGCTGGAAAAACTACCCAGCTGGCCCAACAGCCGGATCGATGAGCTATTACCCCTCGCGCCTCAACCTGAGTAAAGGTGGGGCGGCTGGACGCTTACCCCGCAAATCCAGTTTTTCCAGCCTATTTGGCTAGTAATGCCACTCGGAGGCAATGGACGCCATGTTTTGGTAGATCAGTCCGAGGTCCGTCGTTTTGTCGAGACGCACGACATTATGCCAAGATCAGGTATGAGAGGTGCATTCGTTGAGATCCCGGCGGCATGTATGCCTATATGTATGCCAACCTGACTTAACAGCTAAAAATAATAATAAATACAGTAGGTTATGAATTTGGTTCAAATGACTGTGTACCACCAAGTACTAAAAACGGCTTACCGAAAGGTAGGCCGTTTTTTTATGCGCGCAAAAAACTCCCTAACTGTATTTTGACGCCCCCCACCCCCACTGTTAGTGTCCAGCCTCCCCTAAACACGGAGTGCCCCGATGCAACTGGACATCTACCAAGTCGACGCTTTCAGCCACCATCCCTTCGGCGGCAACCCGGCAGCGGTGTGCCCACTCACTGAGTGGCTGCCCGACGAGCAACTGCAGCAGATTGCGGCCGAAAATAATCTTTCGGAAACCGCGTTCTTCGTACCCCGTGGCGACTTCTATGAGTTGCGCTGGCTCACCCCGCAAGTGGAGGTGGACCTGTGCGGCCATGCCACGTTGGCGGCCGCGTGGGTGCTGATCCATCAGCTGGCGGACGCCCCGCAGGTGTTGCGCTTTGCCACCCGTAGCGGCGAGTTGCGGGTAACGCGCAACGGTGATGAGCTAGCGATGGATTTTCCAGCCAAAAAACCCGAACGCTGCGAGCCGCCCCACGGCATGTTGAGCGCCCTGGGACTTGAAACCGCCGAGGTGTTTGGCACCGACGACTACATTGTGCTGGTGGAGAATGAAGCCCAGGTAGCGGCCCTCACACCGGATTTCGCACGGCTCAAGGGCCTGCCTAAACGCGGGATTGCGGTAACCGCCAAAAGCACACGGTTTGATTTTGTCTCGCGCTGGTTCGGCCCGAATGTCGGCGTCAACGAAGACCCGGTTACCGGCTCGGCGCACACCTCGCTGGCACCGTTCTGGGCCGAGCGCCTGGGAAAATCGCAATTGAGCGCCGAGCAAGGCGGTCAGCGTAAAGGCCAGTTGCGCTGTGAACTCCAGGGCGACCGGGTGATTATTTCCGGCAAGGCCGTGCTGTACATGCAAGGCACGATTTACCTGTAAAAAGCAGTACCCCAAGGACAACAGCCCCTTCTCACTATGAACGGAGTTCAGCGCGTGTTTTTGATTTCCCGCCGCAGCCTGACAGTCATCGCCGCAGCCCTGGCCCTCGCCGCCTGCCACACGCCGGTCAACGAACAGCCACCGGCCCCGGAGCTGGGCTCGGGCTATCGCACCGACCTGAGCACCCGCCACGCCGAGCGCCATATGGCCGCCGCCGCCAACCCTCTGGCCGCTGAAGCCGGGCGTGAGATGTTGCGCCAAGGCGGTTCGGCTATTGATGCTGCGATTGCCATGCAAGCGGTATTGACCCTGGTGGAACCGCAGTCGTCCGGCATCGGCGGCGGTGCATTCATCATGCTGTGGGATGGGCACAACGTGCAGGCTTACGACGGCCGCGAAACTGCGCCGGCCGGGGCGACGCAGCGCTTGTTCCTGAAGGGCGACGGTACGCCGATGGCGTTCACGGATGCGCAGATTGGCGGGCGCTCGGTGGGCACGCCAGGGGTATTGCGCGCCCTGGAGATGGCGCACAAAAAGAGCGGCCACTTGCCATGGGCCAAGCTGTTCGAGCCGGCGATTCGCTTGTCGGAGCAAGGCTTCGCCATTTCCCCGCGCTTGCACAGCTTGATCGCCGCAGACCGCTTTATCGCGCAATCGCCCGACATGGCGGCGTACTTCCTGAATGCCGATGGCTCGCCAAAAGCCACCGGCACGCTGCTGAAAAACCCGGCACTGGCCGTCGTGTTCAAGCGCATCGCCAAGGAAGGGCCGGACGCGCTGTACCAAGGCCCGATTGCCGAGGAGATCGCACGCAAGGTCCAGGGCCACCACAATGCCGGCAGCCTGTCCCAGGCCGACCTCAAGGGCTACGCCGCCAAGCAACGCGCACCGCTGTGCACCGACTACAAACAATGGAAGGTCTGCGGCATGCCACCGCCGTCCTCGGGCGGGATAGCCGTGGCGCAGATCCTCGGGACACTGCAGGCCCTGGAAACCCGCGACCCGCGCCTGGCCATCGCCCCGATGACTCCGATCAAGAGTGCTTCGCCGGCCGGGCTTGAACCGACACCCGAGGCCGTGCACCTGCTCGCCGAAGCCGGGCGCCTGGCCTTTGCCGACCGCGCGCTGTACGTGGCCGATGCAGACTTCACCCCCGTCCCGGTCGCCGGCCTCGTCGCGCCGAGTTACCTGGCGCAGCGCGCCACGCTGATCGGCGAGCGCAGCATGGGCATCGCCAAGCCGGGGCAACCTGCTGGTATTCAGGTGGCGTACGCACCAGACCGCTCGCCACTGCGCATCTCCACCTCACAAGTGGTGGCGGTGGACGACCAGGGCGGCGCCGTGTCGATGACCACCACGGTGGAGGCGGCATTCGGCTCCCATGTGATGGTCCAGGGCTTTCTGCTCAACAACCAAATGACCGACTTCTCGTTCATTCCCGAAGAAAACGGCCAGCCTGTGGCCAACCGCGTACAACCGGGCAAACGCCCACGCTCGGCCATGGCGCCGACCTTGGTGTTCGACCGCAACTCGGGCGAACTGCTGGCTACCGTCGGCTCCCCCGGCGGCTCGCAGATCATCGAGTACGTGAGTAAATCCCTGGTGGCCATGCTCGACTGGAAGCTCGACCCGCAGGCGGCCATCAGCCTGCCCAACTTTGGCAGTCGCAATGGTGCTACCGAGTTGGAAGCTGGGCTGTTCAGTCCGGCGCTGAAACAGGCGCTCAAGGACAAGAGCCACGCCCTGAGCGAGATCGAGATGACCAGCGGCGTGCAGGCCATCGTGCGCACACGGGATGCCCAGGGCAAGGTGACGCTCAGTGGTGGCGCGGACCCTCGGCGTGAAGGTGAGGCGTTGGGTGATTAAGGTGTTGATCTATCCGTACAGGCTTATAAAAAAAGACCTGCACCCTTACGCCTTAAATCCTACGCGGAGCGCCAGAACTCAAAGTGCCATGTCATCTTTTGCGATAAAAACCTTCTTGAGCAGCCCCATCTCACCTGCGATTTTCTGGCCCGCCCTTTCTTGCCAGAGGCTACGTCAAAGACGTAGAATTTCGCGTGTTCACTCTCATAGAATCCCCTCTCTTCAGCAGGCAATGGCCTGACTATTGGACTGAAGATGAAAAAGGTATCTTCATGGCGTTTCTCGCCAGCCATCCTGATGCTGGAAATGTCATTCCGCGCTCGGGAGGTTGCCGAAAGATACGCTGGAGCATGGAGGGCCGGGGTAAAAGTGGATCAGTGCGGGTCATCTACACCACACAACTGGAGTGCGGAGCAGTCGTCGCGCTACTGATTTATGGCAAGAGCGCCACGGAGAATATTCCGGCACATATCCTGTACAAAATCGCAAAGGAAATGAACCATGCCACTCACTGATAAAGAACTGAAGGAACGTGACGCCAAACGCAATATAGGCGAAGAACTACTCACAGCCATTCAGGATGTCAAAGCGGGACGTTACGGGGCCGTGCAGCACGTTGAGGTCACTCAGGCTGCCGAAGCAAGAAGCAAGACAGGGCTCTCACAACCCAAATTTGCCGAGCTTCTGGGCGTGTCAGTAAGAACCCTTCAAGAATGGGAGCAAGGGCGTCGCGCACCTTCCGGAGCAGCACGTTCGCTACTGCATATTGCGGCCATAAGGCCGGACGTTTTTCGCGAAGTACTCAGTAACGCCTGATCGCGTTACTGCTTCGGGCCAATCACTGGCGGTTGATCTTCAAGCCCTTGCGCCCCGCATGCCGCTCCAGCGCCAGCTCGATCAACCGGCTCACCAGCTCGCTGTAGCTCATGCCTGCCGCCTGCCACAGCTTGGGGTACATGCTGATGCGGGTAAAACCGGGCAGTGAGTTGATCTCGTTGATCAGCACTTCGCCGTCCTGCGTCAGGAACACATCCACCCGCGCCAACCCGGCGCAGCCCAACACCTCAAACGCTTCGATGGCCAGGCGGCGAATGCGCTCGCTGGCTTCATGGCTGATATCCGCCGGCACCACCACCTGGGCGGCCTGGCCGTCGATGTATTTGCTGTCGTAGGAATAAAAACCACTGCTCACCACGATCTCGCCACAACCGCTGGCGATGGGCTGGTCATTACCCAGCACGGCGCATTCGATTTCACGGCCTTGGACGGCGGACTCCACCAGCACTTTCTCATCAAACCCCAACGCCAGTTCAACGGCAGCGCGGTATTCGGTTTCGTCACTGACTTTGCTCACCCCCACCGACGAACCCTGGTTGGCGGGCTTGACGAACATCGGCACACCGAGCTTGCCAGCGGCCGTTTCGAACGAGGTGCGCGCCGCGTTACCGCGCGTGAGGGTGATGAACGGCGTGACCGCAATACCCGCGTCACGCAGCAGGCGCTTGCTGATGTCTTTGTCCATGCACACCGCCGAGCCGAGCACGTCGGAGCCGACGAAGGGCAAGTCCGCCATGCGCAGCAAGCCTTGCAGGCAGCCGTCTTCACCGAGGGTGCCGTGGACAATCGGGAAGATCACGTCGATGTGTTCCAGCACGCCCTGGCCGCAGGTTTCCACCACTTGCTGGCTGGCCTTGCCGGGCACCACGGCCAATTCACGGTTGGACTGGTTGAGGGCGATGAGCGCCGGGTTTTCCTGGTTGAGCAGGAAGTTCGAGGTGTCGTTGAGGTGCCAGTGGCCGGCCTTGTCGATACCGATCAAAACCGGCTCGAAGCGTGAGCGATCAAGGGCATCGACAATGTTGCGCGCCGATTGCAGCGAGACCTCATGCTCAGCCGAACGCCCACCAAAAATAATACCTACCCGCACCTTGCTCATGACTCGGCCTCGCTGTTGAAAGTAAGGCTTCTTACCATGGGTGGTCAGCGATTCGCTACCCGATGTGCATTGCCCAATACCTGCACAATCGTACAAGACCCCAGCAGACAACCGGTGCAGACTCAGTTAACGTGTTTCCACCTCCTTTTGTGACAAGTCACCATGGGCAACCCCACCCACTCCCTCGACTGGCTGCACCGCGCGCCCCACGCCAGCGGCCTGGACCGTATCGAGGCGTACTTTGCCGGCTTCGCCTTCGACCCCCACCGCCATGACACCTACGCCATCGGGCGCACGTTGTTCGGCGTGCAGAGTTTTCATTACCGCGGCGGTACGACCCACAGCCTGCCCGGCACCACCATGGTGATCCACCCGGATGAAACCCATGACGGCCGCGCCGGCAGCGACGAAGGTTTCAAGTACCGGATGATTTATGTGGAGCCGGCGCTGATCCAGCAGATCCTCGGTGGGCAGCCGTTGCCGTTTATCCCCGGCGGTTTGTCCACCGACCCAAGGCTGCACCGCGCCAGCGAAGTGTTGCTACAAAGCCTCGATTGCCCGATAGACCCGATGCAAGAGCAAGACGCCCTGTTCGACCTGGCCCACGCGCTGAGCGATGCGTCCGGGGCCATCATCCGCCGTAAATCCTTCGACTACATCGCGGCCGAACGCGCTCGTGAATTCATCCACAGCGCCCTGGGCCGCAGCATCACCCTGGATGAAATAGCCGACCACGCCGGCCGTGACCGCTGGGCGTTATCGCGGGATTTTCGCGTGTTGTTCGGCACCAGCCCCTACCGCTACCTGACCATGCGCCGGCTGGACCTGGTGCGCCACTTATTGGCCCAAGGCCAATCGTTGGTGGATGCCGCGATGACCGCAGGCTTCACCGACCAAAGCCACATGACCCGCCAATTTCGCAGCACCTACGGCATGCCGCCATCGCGTTGGGTGAAAATGCTCGGACGCTGAGTGCTGGGTTGGACTGTGGGAGCTGGCTTGCCTGCGATGCAGACACCTCGGTGTATCAGGCGCACCCTATTGATGCCATCGCAGGCAAGCCAGCTCCCACAGTTGGATGTGGTCGTGTTACTGGCATTTGGTCATGGTTTGTAAAAGGCCAGCAAGCCGTGTCCCTTTAAATTGCAGGACGTTTCCGAGACAATCCCCGCCGCCTTGTGCCTGTTGGAATCGATGGCTAGTCTTCGGTCCGTCACTGCCTTTTCAGTGATCGGGTTTAGTCGCCCGGACTCTAATCAGGCGCATGGTCCTCCATGAGGTTTTATGGTGGCTGTGCGCAGGGCACCCTCGGGTGCGCCGGATTTTCCTGATTAGCCGGTCGACTAACCTGCGTACAGCCGCCACCCTTCGTTTAGTCGCGACTGGGCCGGCTTCTGCCTTAATCAGGAGTTACACCATGACCAAAGCACTTCCCGATCCACCCATGGATTGCCTCGTCGTCAATGAAGAGCTCAGCTTCGAAGACGCTCAACTCTATATTTCCCATCTGATCAACAGCGCATCGGCCACGGTGTGGGACTGTTGCGATCACCTGCAACCCCACGACCGCGCCCGAATCCATGCCGTATGGCACTTGCTGGAGATGGCCAAGACCGTAGTAAACCGCACCCTCGAGTGCATGCCACGAACCTGAAGACACCATAAACCCCATGTGGGAGCTGGCTTGCCTGCGATGCAGACACCTCGGTACATCAGGTACACCGAGGTGATGCCATCGCAGGCAAGCCAGCTCCCACAGTTGATCTTCGTGGCTTTGCGCCTCTGTCAGAGCTGGCGCCCGACAATCGGTTGGCCAATGGCCAGGAAATTCCCGCCCGCCACATGGTGCAACGTGCGCAGTTCATCATGCCCTTCAAAATGCCAGTGGCCCTCACTGAATACCCGCTCATCAGCATAAGCCGCGACCACTTCGCCCAGGAACAGGTCATAGGCCTGCTGATTATGCGGCTCGGGCAGCAGGCGGCATTCCAGCCAAGCCACACAGCCTTCCAACATCGGCGCCTCGGTGTGCTCACCGCTGAAAGTGTGCAGGCCATAGGCTGCGAATTTGTCGGTTTCAACGCCGCGGGTATTGCCCACCGTCTGCACCAGATCAGCCTGCGCAACACAAGGCACCTGCAGCACAAAAGTGCCGGCGCCTTCCAGTAGTTGGCGGGTCCAGGTGGCCTTGTCGAGCACCACCGCGACTTTCGGTGGTTCGAAATCCAGCGGCATGGCCCAGGCAGCGGCCATGATATTGCGCTGACCATTGTGGGCTGCGCTCACCAACACGGTCGGCCCGTGGTTGAGCAAACGGTAAGCTTTGGACAGTGGGACGGGGCGACGGAACGTAGGGCTCATGGTCGATCAGCTCTGCAAGCGAGAAAAGACCTAAGATACCTCAAGCACAAGCCCCACAGGTCAGCTCGACAGCTGATTGGCAAACTGCCCGACCGCACTCACCACTTTTTGCGCACCGTCTTGAATCTCGACGATCACAGTACCCGCCTCGGCCGCCAGGGCCAGGCCCTGCTCGGCTTGCGCTCGCCCGTCGGCCATCAAGGCCACCGCGTCGCGGGCCATGTCCTGGTTCTGGCGCACCACACCGACAATTTCCTCGGTGGCTTTGCTGGTGCGTGACGCCAGTTGCCGCACTTCGTCGGCCACCACCGCAAAGCCACGCCCCTGCTCCCCGGCACGCGCCGCTTCGATGGCGGCGTTGAGCGCCAGCAGGTTGGTTTGCTCGGCAATGCCGCTGATGGTCTTGACGATGCTGCCAATCACTTGGGACTGGGCATTCAACGCCTCGATGCCTTCACCGGCCTGCTGCATGTGCTGGGCCAGGTCGCGCATCACGTCCACGGCCTGGGTGACCACGGTGGTGCCGCGCTGGGCGCTGTCGTCGGTTTGCAAAGAGGTGCTGTAGGCAATATTGGCGGCCTCGGCCACCGCCTGCTCGCGGTTGACCTGCTCGGTAATGACCGTGGCGAACTTGACCACTTTGTACAGTCGCTCATTGGCATCCACCACCGGGTTGTAGGTGGCTTCCAACCACACCAAGCGGCCGTGGCTGTCCACTCGTTTGAAGCGCGCGGCGACGAACTCACCGGCGTTCAGGCGCTTCCAGAACTGCTGGTATTCGGCACTGTTATATTCCTGCGGTTCACAGAACATACGGTGATGCTTGCCTTCGATCTGCGCCAGGCTGTATCCCATGGCGCCGAGGAAGCGGTCATTGGCGGTGAGCACATGCCCTTCCAGGTCGAACTCGATCAACGCGGTGGAACGCATCAACGCAGTGATGAGGTTTTCATGTTCACGCGAACTCTCGATGGTGCGGGTAAGGTCGCTGGAGAACATCGAAAACTGCTTGATGCGCCCTTCAGAGCTGCGCACCGGCTGCACGATTGAGCGCAACCAGGCCTCTTTGCCATTGCCACGCATCAGGCGCACGGCGCCGGCAAAGTGTTCGCCGCGGGCCAGCGCGTGCTTGAAGCGCAGCTGGAACGGGTCCTGGCGCACATGGGCTGGCACCAGGTCTTCGATCGCGCGCCCGACAATTTCACTCAACGAATAAGCCAATTCCTGCAGGAAGTTGGCATTGGCCCACTCCACACGGCCTTCAGGGTCCAGTGTCAGGCAGAGCATTTCGTTTTCCAGGCTCTCTTTCACCTGGAGCAAGCTCGACAATTCTTCGCGCAGAGCGGTCAGCTCCTGCTTCAGGCCGGTATTGAACATGGGGCACCGTTAGGCAAGTGAGGTGGGTGTTCTAACTTGCATCGGCGCTGCCGGGGTTTTCTGAAGAGCGCTTGAGCCCTGGGCCGAACTATATTTTCAACCGCCATTGTTACGGCATACGCCCATGACCTGATATTCCAGGGTATTGAGCTTGCCGCTGGAGTCTTCATAGGTCATGCGCGACGGCACGACGTTGCACGAGCGGATCGGCGGCGTCACGTTGACGACCTTGGCAATGTCCAGGTCCATGCCATAGCGGTAAGCCTGGACCTCGGGCACCGGCTTGCCTTTTTTGATCGCGTAGGCGGCCATGGCTTTCTCATTGCGCTCCATCATCAGGGCAAAGGTGCGATCCCCGCCCCCTTCGGCCAGCGCGCCAAATGACAACACAGCCGTTAATACAGCCACACCTACTTTATAAAAGTTCATTGCGGTTTCCTCGACTGAAAAGTTCAGTGTCGAGATTAACCAACCCACCCTGACGCCAGGTTCACCAGAACATTACTTATTTGTTAGATGGCCGTTAGTTTCCAGAATTGTAATCTTCGCGCCATGCAGCTGTTATCCGTCGTTTGCAACTATCAGCCAGGGCCAGATCAATAAGAACGCCCGCCTCTATAAGAAGCTGATAACTGCCATCACCGAGGAGCGCATCATGAGCATTCGTCATTACACCCTTCCCTTTTCACTGATGGCTGCACTGCCCATGGCCGCCATGGCGGTGGAGGACAAGCCCGAGGGTTTTATCGAGGGCAGTCGCATCAACGTGCTGGCACGCAATTTCTACTTCAACCGCGATGACCGCAAAGGCCAGTCCAGCCCCACTGGCAATGGTTACTCAGAAGCCTGGGCCCAGGGCTTTATTGGCAAATTCGAATCCGGCTTTACCCAGGGCACCGTGGGTTTTGGTCTGGACGCGTTCGCCATGTACGGCCTTACGCTTGACTCGGGCAGCGGCCGCAGCGGCGGCAAAGGCTCGTTCGGCGTGCTGCCGGTGAACAGCGACAACCAGCCGGAAAACAGCTACAGCAAAATCGGCGGCGCGGCAAAACTGCGCGTGCTGGACACGGTGATCAAGGCCGGCGACGTGTTCCCACTCACCCCGGTGGTGGCCTACGGCGACTCTCGCCTGTTGCCCGAGAGCTTTCGCGGCGTCACCCTGCAAAACACCAGCCTGGAAGGCTTGAGCCTGCAAGGCGGGCGCCTGAGCGGCATGAGCCAGCCCAGTGAAAGCGGCATGAACAAAGGCTTTGCCACCTTCTATGCAGGCAAGGTCGACTCGCCCTGGATCGCCTACTTCGGCAGTGACTATCAGCTCAACAGCCACCTGGGCTTTAGCCTGTACAGCAGCCGCTTGAAGGACGCCTGGGACCAGTACTACTTCGGCAGCAATGCCAATTACGCATTGACCGACGACATGTCATTGTTCGGCGACTTCAACTACTACAAGGCCGTGGACGAAGGCCAGAAACGGCTCGGCGAGTTCGACAACAACATCTGGAGCGCCAGGCTCGGGGTCAAGGTCGGTGCCCACAGCCTGGCCGTGTCCCACCAACGTAACAACGGCGACGATGATTTCGACTACCTGCGCCAGTCAGACTCGATCTTCCTCAATAACTCGATCCAGTACAGCGACTTCAACGCGCCCAAGGAGCGCTCATGGATGGTGCGCTACGACCTGGACATGCAGGCGTTCGGCATTCCCGGCCTGTCGTTCATGACCCGCTACGGCAAAGGCACCGGCGCCGACTACAGCAACGCCAATGCCGTGTATATGCGCCGCGATGCAGCGGGCAACCCCTTGACCGATCAACGCCGTTGGGAACGGGATATCGAGGCCAAGTACGTGGTGCAAAGTGGGCGTTTGAAGGATTTGTCCCTACGCGTGCGCCAGGCCACCGTGCGCTCCAGTGCGTTCGAGTCAGACCTGGAAGAAGTTCGTCTGATTGCCGAATACCCCTTGGTCGTGTTGTAGCCCTTACATTCGCTCGCGATTAACTAACATCTGTTCACAAATAGCCGGTTATCAAAATTGTAATATTGGCCTCAGCTTCTCGTTAAGTGGAACTTTCTATACTCGCTTCAACTTATTCACCGAGCACATTCATCTCTGAAGCTTTTGTGTAGCTCCTTTGGAAAGAGATGAATTTTTAACGCCCCGCTTGGGGCGTTTTTTTTGCCTGCGGCTCCATGCGGCCGATGGTCGCAGTTGACCCTGAAGTTACTTTAGCCTTCAGACTTTTCCTACTCCGATAACCGCCGCCATAGGGACATGGGCGCCTTCTCTCCCCTAATTCAAGAGGTAACCCCCCCATGCGTATTCTTGTGGTTGAAGACGAGCAGAAAACCGCCGACTACCTGCAACAGGGCCTGAACGAAAGTGGCTACGTGGTCGACTGCGCCGCCAATGGCATCGACGGCCTGCACCTGGCCGGGCAACACGCCTATGAACTGGTGATTCTGGACGTCAATCTGCCGGGCAAGGATGGCTGGCAAGTACTGGAAGAATTGCGCCGCAATGGTACCCAGCGCGTGATGATGCTCACCGCCCGTGGCCGGCTGGCTGACAAGATCAAGGGCCTGGACATGGGCGCCGACGACTACCTGGTCAAGCCGTTCGAGTTTCCCGAACTGCTGGCACGGGTGCGCACCCTGATGCGCCGCAGCGAGCACATTCCACAGCCGGAAGTGTTCCGCGTCTCGGACCTGGAACTGGACCCGCGTCGCCACCGCGCTTATCGCGGCGCCCGGCGCATCGACCTGACCACCAAGGAGTTCGCCCTGCTGCAAGTACTGATGCGCCAGGCCGGCGAAGTGCTGACCCGCACGCAGATTATTTCCCTGGTGTGGGACATGAATTTCGACTGCGACACCAATGTGGTGGAAGTCTCCATCAGCCGCCTGCGCGCCAAGGTGGATGACCAGAGCGAGGTCAAGCTGATCCACACCATTCGTGGCGTGGGCTACGTGCTGGAAGCGCGCCCATGAAGACCGGCAGCCTGTCGATGCGCTTGGGCCTGACGGTCAGCCTGATGGGCGCGGGCCTGGTGCTGCTGCTGGCAACCCTGGCCTACCTGGCCCTCACCCATGAGCTGGAAAAACTCGCGCGCAAGAACCTGGAAAGCAAGATGGAACAGATCCAGCACAGCCTGGCCCTGGGCCTGGATGCCCACGGTATTCGCGCTCGCCCACACTCACTGATGGACCTGGTGATGGGCCACGACAACTTCCACCTGACCATTGTCGGCACCGCGCCCGATAACAGCGTGCTGCTGAACGTCGGCAGCAAGCCCCAGGAACCGCTGCTCACTGACTTCAAACCACGGGAAACCCTTGGTTACCTCAATTGGGTCGACAGCTACGGCAACCAGATACTCAGTGCCTCCAGCTTGATGCGCCTGGCCAACGGTGAACGTGTGCGGGTGCTGCTGTCCCTGGACCGCATGGACGACCAGGCGTTGCTCAGTGCCTACCTGCGCGCCACGCTGATTGCGCTGCCGCTGCTGTTGATACTGATTGGCATGGGTGCCTGGTGGCTGGTGCAACGCGGCCTGGCGCCGTTGAAGCAGTTCAGCCAGGTGGCGGCGAAAGTCACCACCCAAGACCTCACCCATCGCTTGTCCGTAGACAACCTGCCCCACGAACTGGGTGAACTGGCCCACGGCATCAACGTGATGCTCGACCGCCTGGATGCCGGGGTGCAGCAACTCTCGCAGTTCTCCGACGACTTGGCCCACGAACTGCGCGCGCCGCTGACCAACCTGATGGGCAAGGCCCAGTTGACCCTGTCGCGCCAACGCCCACCGCAGGAATACAAGGCGGTGCTGGAGTCCAGCACCGAAGAGCTCGAACGCCTGGCGCGGATTGTCAGCGACATGCTGTTTCTGGCGCAGGTCAGCCATCCGGCGGCGCGGGCCTCCTTCACCGAGGTGTCCCTGGCGCAGGAAGCCCAGCGCGTGATGGAGTTGTTTGCCCTGAGTGCCGAAGACAAACACATCACCCTGAGCCTGCGCGGCGATGCCTGGGTGACCGGCGATCGCCTGATGATCCAGCGGGCGATTTCCAACTTGCTCTCCAATGCCATTCGCCACACACCCGAGGCCTCTACCGTGTTGCTGTTGGTGGAGACCTACGAGCAGAGCGTATCGCTGTCGGTGGGCAACCCAGGGCGTGGCATTGAAGCGCACCACCTGCCGCACCTGTTCGAACGCTTCTACCGCGCCGACAGCAGCCGTACCCGTGCAGAGGGCGGCACCGGGCTGGGACTGGCCATTGTGAAATCGATCATGCATTTGCATCAGGGGCATGCTCATGTCACCAGCCAGGCTGGACGTTTTACGCGGTTCAGCCTTGTGTTTCCTTCGAAGCCAGCCTAGGCCCAATGTAGGAGCGAGCTTGCTCGCGAAAAACGTCAACGATAACGCGTGTTTCCTGAATAAACGCGGCGCCTAGGGTTTTTCGCGAGCAAGCTCGCTCCTACAGAGGGTAAGCCCGCACATTGCGGCGTTTTCACGGTTGTCAGGCGGTCTCTTCATCGCGGCGATGAGCCCACTGGTACAACGCCGGCAGCACCAGCAAGGTCAGCAAGGTCGAAGAAATAATCCCGCCAATCACCACCGTCGCCAACGGGCGCTGCACTTCGGCACCGGTGCCGGTGGCGAGGGCCATGGGGATAAACCCGAGGGACGCCACCAGCGCGGTCATCAGCACCGGGCGCAGACGGGTCAACGCGCCTTCGTGGATCGCCACCGATAATGAGCGGCCTTCCTCGCGCAGGTTTCGGATGAAGGCAATCATCACCAGGCCGTTGAGCACCGCCACACCTGACAAGGCGATAAAGCCCACCCCCGCTGAAATCGACAACGGAATATCGCGCAGCCACAGGGCCATGATCCCGCCGGTGAGCGCGAATGGGATGCCGGTAAACACCAGCAGGCCGTCCTTGAGGTTGTTGAACATCATGAACAGCAACCCGAACACCAACAGCAAGGCCACTGGCACCACGATGCGCAAGCGTTCAGAAGCCTCCTTCAACTGTTCGAACTGGCCGCCCCAGGTGGTCCAGTAACCGGCAGGGACCTTCACCTGGGTGGTGATGGCGGCTTCGGCCTCCTCGACAAACGAGCCAATAT
>NZ_WKCD01000130.1:0-14226 GCF_021606625.1 Pseudomonas sp. PA-4-8C | reverse complement strand
GCTCTTGCTCCTCCAGCAAAAAAATGTTGTAAATCCTTATGCTGCAATAGCACCCCCTCGTTTAAACTGAAAACCCGAGTTGCTTCCACCGCAGGCAAGCCACCCCCCCCTTTTTTTATTCTCCTCCGCTCCCCCCACCCCCCCAGTACCCCACACCCTTGAGTTCCTCCTCTTTGCCCTTGTGCGTGTCCAGCAGCCCCCGCCGTACCTGGCGCGACAGCTTGGTTTCGGTGGCGACGAAGCTGTACAGCGTGCCGCTGGGCAGCGTCAGGTTGCGCACCACATCGAGCAGGTCATCCTGGCCGCGCAGCACCCAGATCACCTCCACGTCGGCCGCGCTGACCAGCACCTGCTGTTCCGCCGCATCCGCGATTTCAATCACCGCCAGCACCTTGCGCCCCGCGGGCAATTCTTCCAGGCGCCGAGCGATGGCCGGGATCGCCGTTTCATCGCCAATCAGCAAGTAGCTGTCGAAGATATCCGGCACGATCATCGAGCCACGTGGCCCACCGATATACAGGTGCTGGCCGACCTGAACCTGCTCGGCCCAGGTGGAGGCAGGGCCATCGCCGTGCAGCACGAAGTCGATATCCAGCTCGCCTTTGCTCAGGTCGTAACGCCTCGGCGTGTAATCGCGCATCGCCGGTTGCGGGCCGTCGCCCTTGATGTTGAACGTCGGGCTTTCCAGCGCGGCTTGTTCTTGGGCGTTCTGCGGGAACAACAGCTTGATGTGGTCGTCGCTGCCCAGGCTGATAAAGCCCGCCAATTCCGGCCCGCCCAGGGTGACGCGGCGCATGCGCGGGGTGAGATCGACCACCCGCAATACTTGCAGGCGGCGGCGTTTGATTTCGTGGGTTACGCGATGAATGGTTTGTGTGTTCATTGGTCTGTCCCGTCGGCAATGGCTTGGGCGGTGCGATTGAGCAGCGCCGCGACACGAATGATTTCTTCCGGGCTCCAGTGCCCGTTGTGCGAATGCAAGGCGTGGCGCAGGTTGTGCACCGCTTCATGGATTTGCGGTGGGCGGTCGTGGCCACGCAGCGAGCGCTTGCTGACATCCAGGCGCATGCGCACACCGTCCAGGGCAACGGCTTGCTCGCTTAAGAAGAGACGACCGGGGTCGGTGATTGTGTAGCGTTTTTTTCCGCCATCGGCGTCGCCGCTGATCAGCTCGCTCTCTTCAAGAAAGGTCAGGGTGGGGTAGATCACGCCGGGGCTGGGACTGTAGGCACCGTCGAACAGGCCCTCGATGCGGCGGATCAGGTCGTAGCCATGGCAAGGTTGCTCGGCGATCAGTGACAACAGCAGCAGCTTCAGGTCGCCAGGGGCGAACACCCGTGGGCCGCGACCGCCGCGTTTTTCAAACTCGCCGCGATGTTCGTGTTTCATGGGCAGGTCCTCTGTGCAGGTTTAGATATAACGTAAGATATATCTTAATGCTAAGGATAGTACCTGGCGACCAACGGTCGTTGGCGGTTGCACAGGCTTGGTCCGCGAAGCAACTAACAACTATTGGACCTGATTGGATTTTAGAGCTATAACTTTAATTAGAGTTGTAGCTCGAATTTATATCTGAACTTGTTATTTGCCAGGCGCTGCTTAGTCTTGTGGTACGCTTCTTACAGCAACTTCTTTAGCACATTTTTAGCGTGTAGCTTATTTCCTACGGATACTTTTAAAGTTTTGGCGAAATGCCATCTTTTTCGCTCAAGCCCTGTTTACAAGGGCTACGTGAGTTTTGGAATGTACCTGCATACCTGCTTTTAGTTTGGCTTGATCATTGTCTTGCAGTGCGTAGTTCAACTAACTACGCCTGCTAATTCGTTGTTAGGGACCTCCTTGGCAATGAACCATTCAATGTTGTCAACTACAGGTATTGACCATGTTCAAGAAGTTTGCTGTCGCTGTTCCCCTGGCCGTTCTGGCGCTATCTTCCTCGGTAACGGCTATCGCTGCCGGTGAAGCCAGCCACACCGTCAACCTCAAGGCAAACATCCCGACCACCGTGTTCCACGCCCAGCCGCGTGATCCGAACTGGGGTCGTGACGAAACCATGACCTACAACCTGGTCAGCGGTGAGTTGGCTCCCCTGAGCGCCATCTACGACATCAAGAACACCAACGGTTCGGTTCACGC
The DNA here is from genome assembly GCF_021606625.1 of Pseudomonas sp. PA-4-8C. NCBI lineage: Bacteria > Pseudomonadati > Pseudomonadota > Gammaproteobacteria > Pseudomonadales > Pseudomonadaceae > Pseudomonas > Pseudomonas sp. PA-4-8C. Next base: position 12,090 of record NZ_WKCD01000130.1, on the reverse strand, counting down.
CTACATCGAAGGCGGCCCGGCTGTGCTGTTCAACGGTGATGCCGCGCAGAACATCGCGCTGACCACCACCCTCAATGGCGTGACCCTGACCGGCTCTCCGCAGGAAGTGGTCAATGAAGCCGACTCCACCCCAGGTATTGGCGCTGAAATGCGCATCGTCGCGGCCAAGCCTTCGGCTACTCAGCGCGGTTCCTACACCGCGGTGATGCCGGTGGTATTCGACGCGGTATTGCCAACGCTTTGATGTGCCAATGAATGCCCGTTGAACACGGGCATTTACTTGCAGGTCGGCTGACTTTCCTCCTCGGTCCGCCGGCCTGGTTTTTTCCAGTCTTTTGGCATTCAGAGTGTTCCGTTCATGTTTCCGATGACGCCTATCGCGACGGCGCTTGCGCTGTTGATGTGTACGAGTGCCCTGGCCGCACCTGCTGCCTCGGGCGCTTTGACTACCGGCAATCTGCTGAGTCAGGCCCAAGGCTTGCCCGCCGGTTTTGCCGATCACTTTTTCGACGTGCCGCTGGCGGTACGTGTAGACCTTGACCAGCAGTTGCTGGGCGAGGCGCTGATTGTGTTGACCCGGGATGATCGCGTCACCCTGCTCGAGTTCACCGACACCGGTGACAGCAAGGTCCCGGCCGCCACCCGCGACACCTGGCAAGCCCTGCTGGAAATGGGCGTGGCGCTGGGTGCCTGTACCCAATCCTGTCCGGAAAAAATGCTCTCGGCGTTCTACAACCTGGAAAACTCCCAGTTGGCGATCATCACTCAGAATGTCGAGCTCAATGACGATGCACCGCGCTTTTACCAGCAACCGGAAGACGGCAGCCTGGGGTTGATCATCAACAACCAGCTCAACCTCAACGGTGGCCAGGACAACAAACTGGGCGGTCGCTACGGGCTGCAGGCCAGTTCCAGCATTGGCAACTGGAGCCAGGTGTTCAACCTGCAACTGGCGCGACAGAGTGGCGATAACGAACAGATGCGCCACGCGATCCATGAGCTGTACACCCAGCGGGAAATGGAAGGGCAATTTTTTCGCCTGGGTCATTTCACCCCCAATTCCGACGGCCTGACCCGCCAACTGCGCAGCTTCGGTGCCAGCCCTGACACAGCGCTGGGCCTGATGTACGGGAGTTCCGACAGCTTGGCCATCAACAATGCCAAGCCCAGCGTGTACCCGATCTATGTCACCGCCAACCGCCAGGCGGCGGTGGAGATTTACCGCAACGGTCTGTTGATCAACACCCAAGCCGTGGCAGCCGGCCTGCAAACCCTGGACACCCGGCCATTGCCCGGCGGTATCTATGAAGTGGAAGTGCGCCTGGTGGAAGACGGCCTGACCACCAGCACCACCCAGGAGTTGGTGTACAAACCCAGCAACTGGCGCAACGCCGAAGACCCGTGGCGCTACAACCTGTTTGCCGGGCGCGAGACCAAGCTGTTCAGCAATTGGGACGAACAAGCCTCTGGCGCGATGACTGCGGGCGCGTCCATCAACTACCTGTTGCACCCACGGGTGATCCTCGGCCTGTCGGCACGCCAGGTGCGTGAACAACTGCAGTACGGCGGTTCGGTGGACTGGACGGTGGCCAACAACACCAGTCTCTACACCAACCTGTACCAGACCCAGGACCACGGCACCGGCATGGACCTGCAAGCGCTCTACACCTTGGGCGCCACCAACCTGGTGTTCAGCCACACGCGCAGCTGGCTCGACACCCGCGACACCTACGAAACCCTGCCGGACGGCACCCGCCTGCGCCGCAATACCTTCGTGGGCGAGGCCAGCAACACGGCGCTGTCGGTCAACCACCGGCTCGATGCGAAAAACACCCTGAACATGCGCCTGTCCCACAGCGAAGGCAATGTCGAGGGCGCCGGTATCGACCTGGGTTGGAGCCGTCATGACAAGCTGTTCGGCAGCGATGCCAACTGGCGCTTCTCGGTGTTCGACCGGCCCGGTACCTCGGGTACCAACGACGCGCGCAATCGTGGTGTAGACGTAAGTGTCAGCATGAACCTGGGCCGCGATGGCCGGCAGATCTCCGGCAGCATCGGCACCCGCACCGCCCGTGACGGCGGGCGTGACAACAACGCCTCGGTGACCTTGCGCCAAGACCTGACCGACCACTTCCTGCAAAGCGTCTCGGCCACGGCGATCACCGACACCTATGGCGTCGGCCTGTCGGGCATGGCCAGTTTCAATACCGACGCGATCAGCGGTGACGGCTTCGTGCAGCGCAGTTCCTTCAACGGCGACTTCAGCGGTGGCCTGAACCTCAACAGCACCCTGGTGGCCGGTGCCGGCAAGGTATTGCTGAGCAGCCAGTACCAGGGCAACGGTGCCGGCATGATCATCGACGTGGAAACCGACCTCGACGAGATCGCCTTGCGCGCCGATGACCTGGGCGGCGGCAGCACCCTGTTGCGGCCCGGGCGCAATTATGTGCCGGTGTCGGCCTACAAGAGCAGCAGCGTGGCCTTCGACTTTGAAGGCAACCACCCACCGGCGGCCAATATCCAGCCGGCGCGCTCCAGCTACCACCTGAACAAGGGCGGTGTGGACTACCGCAAAGTCACGGTGATGAAAACCGTCACCGTGCTGGGCCGCTTGCTGGATGAACACGGCACACCTCTGCGCGGCCACCACGTGATCAATCACGCCAGCCGTGGGGTCAGCGAAGTAGATGGGTTCTTCTCCATGGAAATGAGTTCCAGCTCACCCACCCTGCAAGTGCGCTACCAGAACCAGCTGTTGTGCCAGTTCCGTCTGGACCCCAGCAAGGCGCCAAGCGAAAGCGACGTGCTGATGATCGGCGACTTGCGCTGCACGCCGGATACGTTGGCCGAAGTCGCCCATGCGTCAGAGGCGGCCGGATGAATTTTTTACCCAGAACAGCATGCGTTCGCAGCAACGAGTTGATCAGCATGAACAAGCCTGGCAACACAATGTGGCGCGCTGTCGTATTGGCCGCTTCGTTGGGTTCGTTCACCCCGTGGGGCCTTGCGGCCACGCAAGACATTACCGCTGAGTTCCGACCGGACCCTAGCAATCCCATGGTGAACAGGTTCACCAATACCACCCCGCAGAGCGGGGTATGCCCTGGGCATATGCCGGCACGGTGTGAAGCATTGGGGATTTTCAGTATCCGCACCTGGGATATCAACTTTGTCGCCACCGGCCCGATAGAGGCCAACCATGCGGATCCGCGTCAAGGCTTGATGTTCAAGGTCCCCTCCGAGTGGCGCAGTTTCGAGGTGATATCACCCAAGGGCGACCGCAAAACCGTCGAGATGCGTATCTCGGGTATTGGCAGCCGTTTCAATACAACCAACCCTCCGGGCGTGCATGCGTGGAGTTCATTACCCGCCAACTGGACGCATCCACCTTCCCCCTGCCAATACACCGGCATGTGGGCGGCGGCCCCCACGTTGCGGCTGTGGTTCTGGCTGGTACCGGAAGGTGGCGGTGCGTGCAATCTAGTGACGCCGTTCAATGTTCCCTCCTCCAGTTTCAGCATGCTTGAGTACACATATGAACTGAGGACACCTAACCCCCTGGACATGGATGCTGGGCAATACAGAGGGTCGATTACTTACGGGGTCGGGCCGCACCAGGATTTCGATTTTGGTGACATTTACCGGCCAAACGATGATGTGCTGACCTTCAACTTCGACCTTCGAGTGGAGCACAACCTCAAGGTTGACCTGCCCCCCGGAGGCAACCGTATCGAGCTGTTGCCCGAAGGCGGCTGGCAAGCCTGGCTCAATCGCGGGCGGCAACCTTCGAAGCTGTTCCGCGACCAGACCTTCGTCATCTCGGCCAGTACCCGTTTCAAGATGCAGCTCGAATGCAGCCTGGCCATCGGCAACACCTGCGGGCTGCGCAACGGGGACGGCGACGAGGTGCCGCTGCAGGTCGGCGTGACCCTGCCATTTGGCTTGCGCGACCAGTACGGCCAGGCCGTGAGCAAGCTGCCCTTGCGCCTGGACGGTTCCGGCACTGAGCTGTTTCAGCCCGGCCACTACGTGAACAGCCGCCCCGCCAGCCTGCACTTTGCCGTGGAGCGAGACGACGTGAAGGAAATGCTCAAACAACCGGGCAGCACCTACACCGGCGTGGTCACGGTGATCTGGGATTCGGAAGTCTAGGCAGGCATCTACCGCACATCAGCCGCTGGGCTGGGTTCAATCAATGAGGCGTAATCAAACATGAAACAAGCAGTGTTATCGGTCGGGCTGTTGCTGTTGTCGTTGTCCGCTCAGGCGGGGCCGGCGATCAACGTGGGGGTGGTGTACGACTACCTGGAGGGCGATCGCAGTTCCTACCTCAAGCGTGTCTATAACGGCGGCACCAGTACCGCATTCATCAAGGTCAATGTGCTGGAAATCGTCTACAACGCCGACGGCACCTCCAAGGAAGTGCCGATTACTTCGATGACTGACGCCAAGGGCGGCGCCACCAACCGTGACGGCCTGATGGCCAGCCCGGCGCGGCTGATCGTGCCGGCGGGCGGGCGTCAGGGCACCCGCTTGCTGTACATGGGCCAGCGCGACACGGAACGTTACTTCCGTGTGCGCTTCATCCCGGTGGTGCCGGAAAAAGAAGACGACTTTGCTGTCACCGATGAAGAGCGGGCCGAGTACAAGGACGCGCTGGCCGCCGGGGTCAACGTCATGGCCGGTTATGGCACGGTGTTTTTCGTGCGCCCACAGAACACCCGTTTCGACACGCAGATCAGCCAGACCACCAGCCAGTACACCTTGCGCAATGCCGGCAACAGCGTGGTGGTGCTCGATGAGTTCCGGGACTGTTCGGTGGCGAAGAAAACCGACTGTGAAGCCACCACCAAGCACCACATCCTGCCCGGCCGTCAGCTGGTGTTCGAGAAAAAGCCCGAGCGCCAGTTCAGTTTCCAGCTGATCGAAGGCCGCGACAAAAAACCGATGACGGTCAACAGCAACGGGTGATGACAATGTTCAAGCAACTGACGGCACTGGCGGTACTGATGACCCCTGTGTTCCTGGGCGAGCCGGCGCAGGCGTTCCAGGAACGCCACAGCTTCGATGTGTCGGTGACCATCCCGATCGAAGAGGCCTATGTGCTGCCTTCCGAGCCGGATTGGATGGGGCATGACCAAGTGCTGGCGTGGGACCTGGCGACGGCGCGGCTTGGCCGCCTGCGCAAGAACTTCGACGTCAAGAACATCAACGGTGGCGTGACCGCCCGCCTGGGCGACACCCCGTACTTGCTGAGCGGGCGCAACCGTATCGAGTTGCAGGTGTTGTTCAATCGGGTGCCGTTGACCCTGGATGCCACGCAGGTACTCAGTGCCGAGGAGGCGCGCCCGGGGCGCCGCGCCGAACTGGAGATTGCCGCTATCGAACCACCTGACGGTTACCGCGGTGGCGAGTATTACGGCACGGTGCACTTGATGTTCGATTTTCCCGCGCCATAAGCCTGGCGAGTGAAACCTTGTGGGCCCGCGATACGGAGCGATTATGCGACTGTTCACCGTTACAAAAAAATGGCTGGGGCCTTGTGCGCTGGCGCTGGGCCTCAGCTGGGCGAGCCTGCCGGTGCAGGCGCTGGAGCAAAACATCTCGGCGGTGTTTCGCCCTGACCCGACCAACCCGATGGTCAATAAATTCCAGAACACCACCCCCCACAGTGGCATCTGTGCCTGGCATGTGCCGGCGCTTTGCGAGTCACTCAACACCTTCAGTATTCGTACCGACGCGTTGGCGTTCGACTCGATCGCGCCCATCGAGGCGAACCATGAAGACCCGCGTAAAGGCGCGTACTTCAAGGTGCCCTCTGCCTGGCGCGACGTGCAGGTAACTCATGTCGCTACTGGCGAACTTGAAACGGTGCAGATGCGCATCGCCGGCTTCGGTGGCCGATGGAGCCTGGGTGGTGGCGCGCGGGTGGGGGTGTGGTCCCGTGATGGAAACTCCTGGGATTATCCCTGGCGTTACGGTATGGGAGATTGCCGGGGCGTCGGCTACATTGCGGCGGCCATCACTTACGCGTTGTACTTCTGGACCATTCCGGAAAATGCGGGTGCGTGCAATGTGGTCCCCAGCTTGCCTATTCCGCGGATGAGGTATAACCCCGTCGAGTATGGCTATGAACTCAAGACCCCCAACCCGCTGGGCATGGCCAGTGGTGAATATCGGGGTTCGGTCACGTACAGCATCGGGCCGGGCGGGGATTTTGACCTGGGTGATGTGATGATACCCAACGACAACGTGTTGACCTTCAACTTCACCCTGTCGGTAGAGCACAACCTCAAGGTGGACCTGCCACCGGGAGGTAACCGCATCGAATTGCTGCCCGAAGGCGGCTGGCAAGCCTGGCTCAATCGTGGGCGGCAACCGGCGCGGCTGTTCCGTGACCAGACTTTCGTGATCTCTTCCAGCGGACGTTTCAAGATGCAGCTCGAATGCAGCCTGGCCATCGGCAACACCTGCGGTCTGCGCAACGGCGCGGGCGACGAGGTGCCGCTGCAGGTCGGGGTGACCTTGCCTTATGGCTTGCAAGACCAGTACGGCCAGGCCGTGAACAAGCTGCCTTTGCGCCTGGACGGCAGCGGCACCGAGCTGTTCCAACCCGGCTATTACGTCAACAACCGCCCCGCGAGCCTGCACTTTACCGTGGAGCGGGACGACGTGAAGGAAATGCTCAAGCAGCCCGGTAGCACCTACACGGGCGTGGTCACGGTGATCTGGGATTCGGAGGTCTAGGTTTGAAAGCGGTTGGGCGGCCAACGACTTCAGTGGCTGGCACGCCACCCAATCAGGAACCACCACACATCACCTCACCCGACCCTTGCAGATAAGGCATCAACAACGGCGCCATGCCTTTGAGCACTTGCACCGGCAACGCCGAGGTGAATTTGAAGCCTTGCGCCGAACTGCCGGGCACAAAGGCGGTGAGTGTGCCGAAGTGGTGGTCGCCGATAAAAAACACAAAAGTGGCGGTGCGGTTGATCGCCTTGGAACTGATCAAGCGCCCACCGGCACCCATTGCCTGGATGCGGTTATCGCCCGTGCCGGTCTTGCCGCCCATGGCCATTGGCGTGCCGTCGGCCTGGGTGAAACTGCCCGACACGCGTTTGGCCGTGCCAGCGTCCACCACTCGCGACAACGCCCCGCGCAAGGCGCTGGCAACTTCGGACGGCATCACCCGTTTGCCGGGGTCGGGCGTGTTGACCACACGGGTGTCGTAAGGGGTGCCGGCGGCAAAGTGCAGGCTGTCGATGCGCAGCACTTTGCCGCGCACGCCGTCGTTGAGGATGATGCCCATCAGTTCCGCGAGCGCGGCGGGGCGGTCTCCCGAACTGCCGATGGCGGTAGCCAGCGACGGTACCAGGTGATCGAACGGATACCCCACCGCTTGCCAGCGCTGATGAATATCCAGGAAGGCTTCGACTTCGAGCATGGTGCGGATACGGCTGTCGCGCGCGCCTTGATGACGGCTCTTGAACAGCCAGCTGTACACCTCCTGGCGTTCGAACTGGCTGGCCTTGACCACTTCGCTGAAGGTGGCCTGCGGGTGGTTGAGCAGGTAACCGAGCAACCACAGGTCCAGGGGGTGGACCTTGGCGATATAGCCTTGGTCGGGCAGGTCGTAGGTGCCGGGGCCGTAGTCCTTGTACAGGCGTTGCAGGCGCTCGTCGCTGAGGGCTGCGGTGGTTTTTACGCCGGTCAGGTGGGAGCGCACGAAGCGGTTGAAGGTGTCCTGGTTTGCTTCAGGAAACAGGTAGCGATGTACGGCCGCCAAGCGAATCGCGGTGGGGTGCAGGCTGTCGAGGAAGGTTTCCAGGCGCGCCTGGGTGTCTTTTTTCTGGTACTTCTTCCAGAACTTGAGCAGGAAGGTGGTGCCTTCGCGGTCGGCAAACCGGGCCAGGTATTCCTGGCGGCGCGGGTCGCCGTCATCCTTGAGCAATTGCGCACTGTTGTTGGCGCCGGCATAGGTGACGTAGCGCGTCAGGTCGCGCATGAGGCGAATGAACGGCAGGTTGATCGACTCGCGCAGCGCGTCACGCAATGTGGGGCTGCGGCCGTTGTCTTCGTTGCGAAAATTATGGAAATAATGCATCCCGCCGCCGGTGAAAAACCCTTCGTTGGGGCTGGCCGAATAGGTGCGGTCCAGGGCGGCCTCAAGCATGGTCGCCAGGGATTTGTCCGAAGCCTGCAGCAAGTAATCGACGGCCCAGCGACTGAGCCGGTCTTGCTCGGCGATGTCGGCCTTTTTCAACGCTGCTGGGGTTTGTGTGGCGTAGCGATCATGCAGTTCGCTGATGATTTGCAAGTAAGTGGTGAGCACCCGCAACTTGGCGGTGGAACCCAGTTCCAGCTTGCTGCCTTCGTTGATATCGAAGGGCTGGTCGGTGTTGTCGGTTTGCACCCGCACCCGTGATCCGTCGGCGGTGCGTTCGAACAGGGTAAAACTGTAGCGCACTTGCGGCGTGCTGGCGGGCGTCAGCAGGCGTTCGCCGAGCAGGCCGATGTTGCCCGCGAATGCCGGGTCGGCCAGTTGCTTGAGGTAACCGGTCACCTGGTTTTGCAGTTCGGCCTGCAAGGTGCTGGTGGCCGCGAGGTCAAGGCGGTCGAGATCGTACAGCGGCCGGTTGAGCAGGGCCGCCAGGCGGCTGCGGGCTACGCTGACGCCTTTGTTGCTGTCGATCGGTTGCAGTGTGGGCTGCTGCAGCCAGTCGCGATAAGTGACGCGCGCGGCCAGTGCAGCCTTGAGCAACGTCGGGTCGATTACCGCGTTCTGCGCCAGCAGCCGCAGGTGGCTGTCGGTAAGTTGCTTGAGTTCGTCGCGACCGTTGGCCAGGTAATGGGAAGGGCGGCGCTGGGCGATCATCAACGACAACACCTCACGTAATGCCAAGCCCCGTGCCGCCAGGCTGGCCGGTGTGGTGGCGGTATCCTGAAGCGCGCGGTTGACCTGGGCGAAATCGGCGCCGTACCACACCCGCAACCCTTCGGCCATGCCATGCACTTCGCCGTGGCCCGGCACGGCCGACAGGGGCACGCTGTTGAGGTAATCACGCACTATGTTGCGCCGCGCCGCAAGCGTATCGGGGCCATGCTGGTAAGCGCGCACGCTGGCGGAGAGCATCTGGCGGATTTTCTCGCTGCCCGACAGGGTCAGGCCGTCGGGCGAGTGGCGGTACTTTTCCAGCTGGGTGGCCAGGGTGCTGCCGCCTGCCGCTTGCCCCGGCAGGTGCAACTGGCGCGCCACTTGCGACCAAGCAGCTTTGGCGAAGCGCGGCCAGTCCACGGCGGGGTTGGCTTGCGCCGGTTCGGGATCGAGCAGTGCACGGTTTTCGATAAACAGCAGGCTGTGGATCATCAGCGGGGGAATGTCATCGAAGCGGGCGTACAGCTGGGTCGGGTAGTTGAATTGATACAGCGGCGCCGCGCGGCAATCGGTTATGGTCAAGCCGGCCTGGATCTTCTCAGCGTAGGGGATAAACAAGCCGTGACGGCTGTAGTCCATCAACGCCTTGGAAAAGCGCGCCTGGGACTCGATCATGTAGTTGCGCTTGAGCAAACGCGGCAGGAACTCGCCCAGTGCGCTGTAGCCCAGGCGCTGATCGAAGGGGCCCGCGCCGGGGTACACCAGTGCATCGCTGGCGCCGGGGGCCACCCGGTAGGTCAGCTTCGCCGCCCACTCGCTGAATATACGAGCCTGCCAGCGTGAGGTCTGCGCCTCCCGGTGCGCGGCGAAACCCAGAGCGATCAAGGCCATCAACGCAATCAACCAGCCCACGCGACGCCAGGGTCTGGTTTTTTTCGGCAAAGGCGCTGGTGACGGGCTGTCGGGGTCGAGGTCAGCCTGGGGGGGATCAGTGTGCTGCAGAGCGCCCATAGTCGATTGATCCATTCCTACAGATTGATCGGACTTGTCTGAAGCGTAGACGCAGTTTGTCGGTCAGGAGGGGACAAATCCAAATGTAGGAGCGAGCTTGCTCGCGAAAACCGTCAACGATAACGAGTGCTTCCTGAATGAGCGCGGCGCCTGTGAGTTTTTCGCGAGCAAGCTCGCTCCTACGAAGGGCAGGCATTTGGGGTTGCCCCAAGCAGCGCTAACTGTTTACAGCCGCCAGTTCTGCACCAGCCAGTAGCGTCTGCGGTTTAACCGCATACCGAGCCCCTCATGACACCTCCCGATACCTCAGCAGACTCACCCCGCCAAACCACCCTCGAGCAAATCGAAACCCTGTTTGGCGAACCGCCCTCATTGCCGTTAGTCGCGCAAGACAGCGCCCAGGCTTACTTGGACCAGCACCTGGGTACCGGCATATGGCAAGCCGGCCTGATCTACATCGGCACCGCCAATGACAGCGACGGCACGCTGGCTTACCAGTCCCTGGCCGAACGTGTGGTGCAGCGGCTCGCCAGCGCGAAACCCACGCTGCTGGTGCCGGACTTTCATAAGGTCGTGCAGCGGCGTCGAGAGATCTTCGAGCCGGGCGGGCCGACCCTTGCGCAACTCGAGCCGCTGATCAACCGCTGCGGCGCGCTCTTGCTCGGCGCCTATGCGCAACGCCTGCAAGCCTGGTGGCGTGAAGCATTGCCGGTGGACATGACGCGCTGGGGTTACCTCTCGGACGACCTGCTGGCCTTGCTCTACGACTCACCCAAACCCCCTGGCCTGAGCGAGGCGCAATTTGCCACGCTGTTCCCCAGGCACCTGCTGCACCCTGTGCGGCCGGATCGACAATGGAATGCTCATGGTGACGCCCTGCGCGTTCGTGCCTTGTACCAGCCAGGCCGGGATGGGCCGCAGATGCTGCCCGTGCTGGTGCTCAGCCATGGGCAACAAACCCTGATGTTCAGCCCCGCCAGTGGTATCCACCCGCTAGCCCGCCTGGACGACGTCGCCGCGCTATTACCGGCCTATGGTGCGGTAGGCCAATGGTTTGCCCAGGACGTTGAGGGCGATCCCTTCGACGCCCTGGCGGCCAGTTACCTGGCGCAGCAGTTACGCGACATCGACAGCATCGACCGCCACCAACCCCTGTTGCCGGGGCAGCACCAGAGGCTGTTGGACCATATCACCGACCCACGTCGCTGGTTCGTTGCCAGCCTGGCTCCCTTGCAACAGACCCTGCGCAGCGCAATGCCAAACTGGCTTGTCCAGGCCGACGATACCGACAGCATCGCCTATGCGCGCCTGCTCCAGAACCTGGTGCTGGCCCGCCAGCTCAGCAACGGCCAGCACTTTCTGGACGGCATTGACTCGATCCGGCAGTTTGCCGACAACGCCTTGCAAACCTGTCTGCGCACTGAGCCCGCTGCCCAGAAGCTGCGCGCGCAAGATATCCAACTGACATTCAATCGGGTCGTTGCCGCCGCCGTCCCGGTGCCGGGAGGCTTTATCGCCGGGGAAGTAGACCCGGTCACCCTGACCTTGACCGAGTTGGCCCTGGAAAACCTGGCCGGCTTTCCCCACACCGCCAGCGACATCACTCTCAAGGGCGCCAAAGCTCCCAAGTGGCTGACCTACAGCCTGCTCCAACGCTGTGTGACCAAGGCCGACGTGGGCCAGGCCTACCCGGACATGCTGAAGGAAAAGCTGCTGGATGACCCGCAAGAGTCGGCGCGCCGTTTGCAGTTGTTCCAGGCCCAGTTGCGGGTTCAACTGCCGATGCTGGCGCTGGCGTTGAAGATCAAGGCCGAACAGGGCCTGACCGAAGCCGGCTTTCAATGTGTGCACGCCGCGTTGCAAGCCTCGGCTGCTGAACGCAAGGTGCAAGGCCAGGCCATGGCCGTGTGGCCGCTGGCGTTCAAGGCCGCGCCCGGTGCGGTGACGGACGAGGTGACCAACCAGTTCATCATCGGGCCTCGGGATAAGAGCGTTGGCGTACACCTGTTGTACCGACCTTTGCTGACGCCGACGTTGCAGGCGTTTACCTCCATCGAGGCACTGCTTGACGCGATCAAGGCCTCGGGTGCCTTGCAGGAGCAGGTACTGGCGTGGCTGGCCCCGGCTCGGCAAGCGGTGTATGCCCAGGGTGGTTTTAACGAACCGCATATCCGCCATTTCCTGCCTGGCGATGAATTCACCGC
>NZ_WKCD01000013.1:0-57683 GCF_021606625.1 Pseudomonas sp. PA-4-8C | reverse complement strand
GCCATGACTGCCCTGAGATGTCTGCGTCTGGCCGTAGCGTTGAGCCGGGCCCTCAGCCTCAACAATACGCACCGGCTCCATCGCCGCCTGGCCTGTCACAGCGGGCTCGGCCGCGATGTCCAGCAGGATCAGTGTCCCGTTGTCAGCATCCTGCAGTTGCAGGCGTGTCGGTTCGATGGGCTCACTGGCGCGCAGATAGAGTGCACCACCGGCACTTTGTACCCGCAGGCGTCCGGCGAGTGAAGCAGGCACACCCACGCGGACGTTGCGGTCGATGAACACGATCCGCTCCTGATCCACGACCAGGGGAATCGCCAGGGGCAGGCGTTCCCAGTGCAGGATCTCCACGGCGCGGGCTGCTGGCGACAACACAACGGTGAGCAGCAAACTGAAGGCACAGAGCAGGTGTTTCATGGCGTCACTCCCATAGCGCCACCCAGCCCGCCCGGCGTTGTGCTGGCAGGTGTGACGGGATCGGGGGTGATGATGCGTTGCGGCGCGCCGCTGTAGCAGTCCAGGGCCAGGCCGAAAGGGTTGCGCTCGGGGTCGACGTCCACCCGTACGACCTTGAGCGGGTAACGAACCAGCGCTCGCTTGACCTGTTCGGCGCCGTAGTACTCATCCGCCGTCACATCAAGCGTGACGATCCAGTCGCGGTCGGAAACGACTTTCACCCGCTGGGTCGGGTTCTCGCCGTAGCCACGCCCGGGGATTTCATAGAGGCCTCGTACCCGCTGGCGTAACTCACCTGCCGTACGGCGGTATTCGTAGTCGTTGCGCAGAAAGGTCTGGCAGGCGGGAGTGAAGTAGGGCGCCAGTACATGGATGTTGCGCGCATAGTCTTCGTCACCGTTGGTGGGCCAGCGTTGGAGTTGCTGCCAGATGTAGAACGAGAAGGCGTAGACGCTTTCGGGTGGCACTTCCCACCACTTGCGGGTACTGCCGGAGCGCAGGTCGGGCGGGACGTGCACGGTCAGGTCACGCGGTGCGCTCCACCAGCCGCCGCCCATCAGCAAGGCGATAACAAGTAGTGCGCCAAGCCCCAGCCGCAAGGTCTTGATGTGCGACTGGAGGTGAGTGATTTCGTTCTTGAACCGGCTCACAGTGCCTTGCTCCTGCGCGTGCTCCAGTAACCCGAGCGGATCACTAACGCGTGCGCGCCCACAAAAGACGCTAAGGCTGGATGATGCTGTGCAATACGCCACTGCAGTTGGCGATACAGCCAGGTATCGGGCCTGCCACGTTTCTGGCGACGCAGCATGCCTCCACCGGCAAATACCCCGGCAGCGATGCCCAGCATGATGGCCGTGGGCACGATGGCGATCGTCGAAAATACAAAGGCCAGCGGCACGCCAACCACCAGGCTGCCTGCCGCCGACAGCCCGGCGCAGATCCACAGCTCATCCGCGGTAAGGCCGCGGACGACCACAGGGTGACGGTTGAGACGGTGTGGAAGAAACACTACCGTCCCGTCAGGCCGAATGTCCTGATGCGTGTTCATGGCATGAGTCCTAGAGCACGCCGGTGGCTTCAGTGAGCAGCCAGATACCGACGACCAGCAGGACGGCGCCCACCGCCACCGTCAGGCCGAATTGCCCCCAGGTTTTGCGACCCGTGTGGATCTCGGCATAGGTACCGTAGGCGTGGTAGCAGACGCCGACAAACATCGAGGCGACCACCAGCAAGGCAACGAGCATCACGATGTCGTAACCGTAGTTGCGCAGTGTATCCATGATGCCCGACCCGGTGCCTCGTGACGGATCTTCCAGGGTTGGGAGATCGGCCCGGGCAAGCGAAGACAGCATGGCGAATGCGGAGGCCAGGACGGCCACACGTGCCGAATGCAAGCGATGCGAGAGCGGGTTCATGATGTAAGCCTCTGCGTTAGGAGAGCAGGAAAAAAGTCAGCACGACGTACATCGCGATAAACCTCACCGCGACGCCGAGGAACTGACGCTGGGAAATCCGCTGTTCCGACCAGCCGACATAGGCTGTGCGCAGGGCCCATACGCCCCACAGCAGCAGAGTTGCGAACACGGCGCCGAGCAGTACGCCGGCGACAGCAGAAGGGGTGAAGCCTGCATTGGCCTGAAAGGCGGCAAGCTGGTTGGCGTTCATCGGTCATCCCCCTGTTCGGCGTCCTGGCGGTAATCACCAAGCAGTGCAAAGGGATCGCGTGGCTGTGCACGCTGGGGCGTCAGGTAGTCGTCGATGCCCGACCGCATGCGCTGCAGGTCGGCGTCCAGACGCCGATAGTCGAAGTGATAGCGGGATCGTGACTCGGGGGCGGTGCTGGCGGATTGTTTGGCCAGGCGGTCAAGCAGGTCGAGCTGGCGGGCGACGGCCGCCAGGTGTTCACGCTCATACCCATCGTCAGCTGCGGCGGCGGGCTGAGTGATGACGATACTGGTGAGCAGCAACGCTACGACAGGACGTCGCCATGCGTAAGCCGAATTGTGAAACCTTGCCATGGCGCCATTTCCGATGGACTCGAATGGCTCGATGCTGCGGGGATGGCTGGTGGAAAGCCGCAAACAATGGGGAGTTACTCCTCACCACTTTCCTTACATACATTTTTTCGGTGGTGTTGCGTTGTGCATTCTGAAGAGAGTGGCAGGGGCGACTGTTTCATCGCAGAACAGCTATCTCTTCATCTGTGTCTCTGCGTATCGAAATCGTGGACGCTAAGGGCTGATATCTTGTCAGATTTCACTTTAGCATTCTGCTTGGAGCGCTAATCGCTTACTAGCGCTCCCATGGGATGTTTATTGACAACAGTAACGAGGCGTGAGGTAATTGTTCTTATGGGAACTGATAATAGCCTTAAGCGTTCCTATGAGGATGATAAATGAGTACACCACTGCCGTTACCCGTCGAGCGGGCGCTCCGCAAGCTCGGCAGCGACATTGAGCTTGCACGCAGGCGTCGACGGATTTCACAGGCCTCGCTTGCAGAGCGAATGGGGGCTTCTGTATCCACTGTTCGGCGCATGGAGAAAGGGGATATGCGGGTGCCTATTCATTTCTTCGCCCGCGCCTTGCACGTGTTCGGTGAGGTACAGGCGCTGGCCAACCTGCTGGATACGGCGCACGACGATATCGGGCTGACGCTGATGGATGAACAATTGCCTAAACGTGTACGCAGTAAACCGCCGGCATCGGGGGCATTATGAAATCGGTTACTTCAGTTCGCCAGCAAGTCCAGGTCTGTCTTGGTAAGGCGGGAATAGCTGTTGGCACTCTTATTTACGTCAAGCAGGGGCGCCGCGAGAACACCACCTTTGCCTATGAGCAGGGATGGTTGGGGAATCAGGAGGGGTTCAATGTTTCTGCCGATCTCAGCCTGATCTCGGGTTATCAGCCACGTAGAGCTCCCTCAGCTCACGATTCGGTCTTTCATTTCGCCATTGCCGATACGACACCGGACGCTTGGGGACGCCGGGTCATCGCACGTGACCATGCCAAGCGTCGTAAGGGTAATCCATCGCTCGCGTCGCTGACAGAGATGGACTACCTGCTGGCGGTTGACGATTTCAGCCGGATCGGCGCGCTGAGACTGCGCGATCAGAATGGACAATATTGCCGGACGACTGAAGATGGACGGCGCGCTACACCGCCACTGCTGGAATTGCAGCGCATCTACCAGGCCAGCCGGGCAGTTGAGAAAGGTCAGGAAAGCACTGAAGACTTGCGTTACCTACAGGGCAAAGGCACATCGCTCGGCGGGATGCGCCCCAAGAGCACGGTGGTCGATGAGGATGGCGCACTCGCCATAGGAAAATTCCCAAGCGTGGGCGACACCCGTAGCGTGACGCGCGGCGAAGTGCTGGCCTTATGCTTGGCAAAACAAGCAGGTATCAATGCCGCGCCGGCCCGTATCATAGAGCTGGATGGCGTACCGGTCGCTATCATCCGCCGTTTCGATCGCGATGGTGCTGATGGGCGTATTCCATACCAGTCCGCCGCGTCTTTGCTGCAGGCGTCGCGCGAAGAGGATCGAAGCTATACCGAAATTGCCGATGCTATCCGTTCCGTGGGGCATGCACCGACCGCAGATGTGCAGCAGCTGTGGCGGCGACTGGTGTTTAACCTACTGATCACCAATGTGGATGACCACCTGCAGAACCATGGCTTTCTTCATGTGGAAAAGGGGCTCTGGCGGCTGGCACCGGCATTCGACGTCAATCCCTTCCCGGACAAAGAGCGAGAGTCGAAAACCTGGCTATCGGAGGAGGATGGACCGATCACCGATCTTGAGATGCTGCTGGCGCGGAGCACCTATTTTTCGTTGAGCCGGGAGGATGCGTTGGCCGTGCTGGCAGAAGTGTATGACGCCGTGCTGGACTGGCGGCAGATTGCGCTCAGTGCAGTGGTGGGGTTGCAAGCGAGCGAGTTGGACGATTTTGCTCCAGCGTTTGAGCACGAGCAAATGGAGGCGGCGCAGGCATTACTGGCCTGAAATACCGCTCAGCACTTATAGGTATTTTTTGAAGCTTCCTGCTGCGAGGTCTGTTGCGGCACCTAACAGAATTGCGCAGGGAAGCAAGATAAGAAGCGGGTGTGCGCTGACGGGCAGGGTCAGGTAAAGGACCCAAGGCATGACGGCGAGAGGCATCAGGCTGGCCTTTGCCCGGTGGTAGACAAAGCCTGACTCACGGCCCGCACCAAAGCGCCTGATGTCCCGCCGCACCAGGCCATCGACCAGACCGACGAAAGCCGCCATCAGAAATAGCGGAATGGTCAGTACCAGCACCAGCAGCCGGACGAGGAACACCAGTAGCGTGTACGCACTGGCGATCAGGTAGCTCTCCAGGTACACATAAACCTGACTCAGATAAAAACGGAAATCCCGACCCGTTCCCTGGCTGGGTGAACTGGCTTTGGCGGATGCGTCGCGCATCCAGTCGATGAGCCCGCTTTTGACGAACACCCATTGGTAAGCCGTTTCTACCAGCCAGGACGCGGTTCGTCCCGGTTCCTGCAAGATGGCGCTGCGCATGAAGTGTTGTGAGAGCTGCGTCAGTTCGTAGTCCAGCATGCCTTGCGCATGCCGCCAGCCTTGATCGGCCCAGAACAGGTGCATACCCACGCATTCGATCACGATGGACAGAAACAAAGACCCCAACAGCACGGCCACAAACCGGAATGGCAGTGTGATGATGCCGGTGATCAAACCCTGCTGCTGGGTCTGCTGGCGCTGCGCTGTGTTGGCCGGGTCACTCACGGTTGCGCCTCTTCAGCATCCATTTCGGCGGTCGCCATATGCCGGAACCCGTCAAGCAGGTCATCAGGTAGGGGGGCATCCTGCAGGCCCGGTAGTGCTTTGCTGTCCCACCAGTCACCCGCCTCGGCGTAGTGTTGGCGCATGTACCCAGCAAGCTGCTGCAGGTCCCTAGGCATCACTTCGTCAGGGTCGGGTGCCGGCAGCGGCATGCGAATCTTCCAGAGGTTGCCGCCTTCGATCAGTGCAAAGCACTGCCCCTTGGGCAGGCCGACAACATGGGCGGGTTCGATCAGGGGCACACTCGTCGTCGTGATGCGGTCCTGGGTGTTGCTGGTAAAATCGGTCTTGCCGTGAATGTCGGAGCTGTCGGTGGCGCCGCTCATCAATGAGGTGGTGTATACCTCAACTTTCGGCAATTGCTTCGTGAGTAACTCGGCGGTCGCAGTTTCCCGCACCCTCAACATGAACAGGTTGTTGAAGTTACCGACCACCTGACCGGCTTTGGCGCGGTTGCCGATACGCGCTTCAATGTCACTGAGCGTTTGCGTGTAGGCCGTGACCTGGAGACCGGCACCGCCGCCTTTGTTGACCATGGGGATGAACTCATCACCCATCAGTTCGTTGAACTCGTCGGCGTGCACGTTGATCGGTACTTTGACCCCAGACGCCGTGCCGGGTAGACCATCGTCAATTCCGAACTTGTAGATGTGTCCAGCGACCGACACCAAGTCACTGAACATGCTGTTGCCCACGGCGGCTGAAACCTCGGCATCCGAGAGCGCATCCAGGCCCACATACACCACGGCCTTCTTCCGGATAATCTGCATCCAGTCGAAAATGGGCCGGGGATCGGCCAGATCGGCATAGTCCGGGGCCAGCAACTGAGAAATCTTGCCGGTCGTGAGTTTTTCCAGCAGGGGCAGCAACGAGGCGACGATCTTGTCGAAGTAGGTGCGGTCGTAGCGCACGGCAGACCTGAGCCCGTCCAGCACCGGATCGTAGACCCTGACCTGTGACAGGTATTGTTCGAGCGCAATGACGCGCTTCTCGCGGCCGATCATGTTGCGGGGAATGTTCTTGTCGTTGAGCCTGGCCTCGATCTGCACGATGACTTCCCAGGCCTTCGGCTCGTTGCTAGCGAAGTAGTGCTGGGCGTATTCGATAAACAAGGCGTCGATGTTCACCACGTGCCGCTGGATCAGCAGGTAGTCGGGCCGCTGCCCCAGCTCGACGAGTGCACGGGCGATGATGTTGACGAAGCGCCAGGCGAACTCGCGAAACGCCGCGGAATTACCCTCGCCGGAGAGTTGACCGGCAATGCGCGTGGCCACCTCGCTGGTGCGACCAAACCGTCCCACGGCGTTGTAACGGGCGGAAATATCTGGCCAGCCGAGGTGAAAAACATAGAACTCGCCCTCGCGCCCGGCGCGTTTGGCCTCGACATACATGCGCTTGAGCAGGTCCGCATCGCCTTTGGGGTCGAAGACGATGACCACTTCGTGCTCGCCAACTGCGTTACGCCGCCGGATGTCCTGGGTGATGAACAGCTCGGCGAGTCTTGTTTTGCCCACCCGCGTGGTTCCCAGGACGAGTGAATGCCCAACCCGTTCCCCTAGCGGAAGCGTGACGTCCACCTCATGCGGTTCAATGCCATGCAGGCGCGGCATGCCACCGACTGGAGGTAGCGGCCGCGCCGGATTAAATGGGCTGTCCCAGGCCGTCAGTCGGGCAAGCTTTGAGAGTGGAAAGGGTGCGAATTCCAGTCGCTCTTCCAGGCGGCGGGCGATGCGGTAGGCGGCCGTGGGCTCCACATAGCGACGAAACTCGGGGCGGTACGTTTGCATCAGCCGATGCGTGTGCCGTTGATCCCAGCGAAACCCCCGACCGATGAACAGGCGCTGCTGACTGACCGGCACAGCGCGGCTGGTCATCACGTACTTCGGCAGACGGCGGATGTTGCGCCGATAGCGCAGAATGAACCGAGCCTCACGGAGCCGAATAATGCCAAACACCAGGAACGCCAGGGCTGATCCCAGGCCCAGCAGTGGATTTAACGCGAGTGACCATGGCGCCACTAGGCACAGAAGCGCGGCGGCGGCGCAGACGGCCACCGTGTACAACTCCACCGCTGACCGTAGCAGGACTTCCACCGCATGAGGCTGGGCCATGGCGAGCGGCTCACTGCTCAATGCCGGTGGCAGTGACCAGCACGGGGTAATGGCGCAACCCCAGGCGTTCTGCGAGATCGTCGCCCGATACCGGCGATAGTGTCAGGCCCGGGACCAGCCCGCGCAAGGTGGCAAGGGCGTCGGCAGATGCCACGTTGACGACCAGGCCGACCGCATTCAATTCGCCCAGGATTGCTGCACGCTCGCGTAACCATTGGCGCGAGCGGTCGTCATCGCCGACCAGAAACATTGGCCGCAGCCCGGAGGCCTGGATGACCCTGCGCGGCTCCTCCCCCGGCGACAGCCGCCCGGAACGAACCGGCAGCATGTCTGTTTCGCTGAAACGTTGCTGTGAAGGATGAGGTGCGGAGAGGGAAGGGGCCAACGGCTGGTCCTGGCGTGGCCGCAGATTCAGTGATTGGTAGTAGGGCCATGCCGAAACACCGCCACGGTCTTCGACCACGATCAACGAGGGGGCGTCCGCGAGCGCTCCCCTGGTGGCCAGGCATAGCAGGCCGAACAGCGATGGGGCGGCGATTCGCAGAGGAGGATGGAGCCTCATAGTGGTTTTCTCTTGGGGGAGTTTTCAGCGAGGGCGCCGCCGAGCACGCGCTGCAGGTGCTTGTGCACACTCATGCGGTAGCGGGCGGCCGGTGCCCCTCCGGCCGGGCGGTGGTAGCGTCCAATGGCGAGCAGCCAGTCCTCGCCGTCGGTGTGCTGTTCGCGCAGAATTTCCGCGGCGATAGCGAGGTTGCGATACGGATCCAGTAGTTCGCAGGGTTGTTGGTAACGGTGCTTCTGATAACCCAGATTGACCTGACCGAGTCCGGCATCGACGCGTGAGGGGGGAGCCGTCCGCAGCGCCTTTTGCAGACCTGCACAGGCATCGGCGCGGGAACTGAAACGGCGCGGTGCGCCCGCCACATTCAGGGTCCAGGGCCACGGCACTATCCGGCCATCGCGCTGCAGCCCGCTCTCCTGCAACGCCACCGCATACAGCACTGCAGAAGGAATGCCAGCCCGGTGCGCGGCGATCTGGTACGCCGGCGGCGGCACTTCCTGCGCGCCGGCGGAGGCGATTATGGCCATCCAGCCCAGTACCACGAGCCGATGACGCCAGCGGGTCACTGCCGTTGCCATTGGCCATTGACCTGCCGCACAACGGCAGGCAGGTCCCCCGGCAGGCCCAAAGACAGCCAGCGACCGGCATCGTGGTTGAGCGTGATTGAACCGTTGCGTACGCGATCTGGATTGATCCTGGCGCGTTTTGCCCAGTCGCGAATGAGCGCGTCGTTGGCGCGGCTGCCAACCATGTAGAGGTCGAAGCCGACATCGGATACCTGCAACTGCTGAACCGCCAGGCCACAGGGCGCGCAGCCGTCCTTGATGAACACGGCGATGCGGTCGGTGCTGTTGGCTGTGGTGGAGGAATTGCGTGGAGTATGGCCGGGCAGGGTGACACGTTGCATGCCCGGGTGCAGGCGTTGCCAGGCGGCGTCGTAGGCCTGCTGGTATGCCAGCGTCTTTTCGACGCGGCGGGCTTCAACCTGAACCTGCAACTCGGCATAGCGGTCGCGTTCTTCCTCGGAGCGCGCTTCGATGCCGAGTGCGGTCAATGGGTCGAGGTTGGGCGAAAAAAGGCCCAGCGGTCCCTGCATCAATTGGCGATAGCGAGCCCATTCTTCCGTGTGCAACCCCCAGTCACGGGCCTGTTGTTCGTCGCTGACGCGTGAGGTCGCTGTTTGTTCCTCGCTGGGCGAGACGGTAGAGGCGATCGTGCGAGCGTTTTGTGCGATCACCGGAGAGTTAAAGAAGGCGATCAGGCTCAGCGTTAACGCGCGGAAAACAAGATTGCTGTTCATCCGGAGCCCCTATGGCAGCGTCAATCGATGCGTCTGACCGTCGTTCTCGCGCTGGAACACGGCGGTCTGGCCATCGATGGCTTGCAGGCGCCAGCCGCTGTCGGTCTCACCGGGACGCAGGACGCGCATCTCGGAAAAGGCGGCATTGCCAGTTGGCAGAATCGACAGGAATCGTTCGCCGCCGCGAAGCTCCGTTCCCATAACCGTGAACGGTAGGTTTGCTGTTTGGATTGGCTTTGTGGGGTGTGTCACACGGGTGCGCACCGGTACTGGAGTCGTCTGGTTGGGTTTATCCAGACGGGAGGTCAACTGGTCGATGCGTGTTTCCAGAGAAGACAGGCTGGCTGCTGTCAGACGCTGGTCGAGCCCGCTTTCGACGGCGGTCATTCGTTGCTCAAGTGTTTTGCTATCAGCCTCATAACGGGCTTGGGTCAAGGCGACAGGCCGTTTCTGCAGAACGTCGAGGCGCTGGTTCAGATCAGTCAGTCGGGCTTCCAAGGCAACAACCTGGCTGGCCTGAGCGT
Source organism: Pseudomonas sp. PA-4-8C (assembly GCF_021606625.1). NCBI lineage: Bacteria > Pseudomonadati > Pseudomonadota > Gammaproteobacteria > Pseudomonadales > Pseudomonadaceae > Pseudomonas > Pseudomonas sp. PA-4-8C. Next base: position 47,906 of record NZ_WKCD01000013.1, on the reverse strand, counting down.
TGGCGCTGGCCTGGGTGGCCAGACTCGACAGTGAGACATGGTTGACGATCGTGGCTGCGCTAGTGAGGACCAGCCATGTGATACCTGCTGCACGCAACAGCATGCTGCGGGAAACGGCTGTGGTGGATTGAGATCCCGTCATGGCCTGGCCTCCGTTTTCAATGGAGGCCGCGCTATGCCGACAGGGGCGACTGGTCCGGATTGGGGAAGGGCGCCATCGGTGGTGGGCTGTGCTGCGTGTGTGAAGCAGATCCGGCGTGCGCCGTCGTCGACTTCCAGATCCCAGGCAGGACCGGCCAGCGTGAGCAGCGCATCACGCAACAACAGCGGACCCAGTCGGTAATGCGAAGCCGGTAGCGGGAGCGCATTCAGCGCTGCGATATCACTGCTGGAACACAACTGGTAGCCAGAACGGAGCAGGACATGACGCAGGGCGTCCCCAACGGTGGCTGTGCGTGTCTCGGGAACGGCCACATCGACGACCTGAAGCAGCAGGTCCTGTTGCGCTGATGCCGGGGCCAACTCGACCAGGGTGTACCGGCCATAACGCACCACCGGGATGAACTCCGGCATCCAGCGCGCGGACGCGCTGGGACCTTTCTTTGCGGGTTCTGCCGGAGTGGGCGGGGTAGGCGCGGATGCCGTCGTGCAACCGGCCAGAGCGGTTGTCATCAGCAGGCAGAGTAAGACCTTGCTGGGGTGATTTTGGCTGAATGCTGGCATCGGTCGATTCTCTGGAGCGTGGAACCGACACCATCGCCTCACAAGGCCGGTGCATCAGCAAACAATAGGATTCGCCGAGTCACCAGATTGATCATGGCCTTGGCCGCGCTCGGAAACTCTGCCTTAGGCCAAGGGGAACAGGGGCCGAGTTAGGCCCCCGGGCGGTGAAAAAAGTGACTGACCGGTACTGGCGACCGGAAGTCGGTAGATAATGGCAAGAGCGGCCTCAGCGTTCCGACGGTAGCCGGATCATGGTGGCACTGCGGTCGGCCTCGGACATGATGCTAAGGCTGATTTCGCGGGTGACCACGTAGAATGAATTGAGCTGCCCGTCGATCTTCAGCGCGGCGTTGTTGGCGTACCATGTCTCGTCGGAAACCTGGCCCCAGTCACCACGCGCATGACGTTGAAAGAACGGCATTGGATCAAGGCGACCTTCACGCATCAGGCGATCGACGCCCTTGCTGAAGATCAACGCGCCAACCGGAAACAACAGCTTGGAGTGGCGGCGGTGGTATCTGGATGAATGTGCCATGGAAGTTTCCTTGTTGAGGACCACAGCACCCTTGGGGGGATGGGCCCCAACAGGTGGATAAACCGACAATCTCGGCCTTCAGGGGGCAACTGCCTCGACGAGTAATTGAATGGTCGTGAGACTGCGTTGCTCGTCAGTGATAACCACCAACGCTAAATCACCACTGATGGCACGGTGCTCCTTGGGCGGAGAAGGGCTGCGCGGAGCGCAGATGTGGGAGGTATCGAAGGTTCATGCTAAAGCTCCTTTGGGATAAAGAAGTCGGTCCGTGGATGCGCAGTAGCGGTTGGATGGCGGATGCATGGGGCATGGTGATGTCCTTACGAAGAAGCAGGGACGGCACCAGCCCGCGAGGCCAGTACAGTCCCTTGGGGATTGAAGAGCGCTCTGGCAGGAGCGATGTGTGAGAATCGCTGACTCTGCCCGGAGTGGGCAAAGTCAGCGAGCGGTCAAGCTTTGAGCTGTCGCAAACCTTCGGCCAGCAACCACAATGCCCGATTGAGGCGTACGTTTTGATCGATGCCTTGCACCGGGCGTGTGCGTTGATGACGACCGTTGGCAGTCCGGCCGGACAGACCTCCTTTGACCAGATTTTCCTGTACTCGGTTAAACACCGACCACAGATCCGTGCGTTGGTCATCGAACCGGCGTGTCGCCAACACCTGGCTTTCAGTGATCGGCAGCACCTTGTCCGGGCTGTCGTACTTGAGCATCAGTGCCGAGCGCGCAAAGACCTCTGCTTCGCCATCGTCGAGCGTGATAGCTCGCATGGCTTCGTGGGAGTCCTGTACTTGGTCGAAGCCACGCAGGACTTCATAGGCGCCCTCGATGACATGTTCCGTCACGTTGCCCTTGTGAGGCACACGGACGTCACCGACGATGTTGCCGCACACCAGACCGTTTTGGCAGACAAAGCGGAACATACCCGCCAGCATCTGATAGCTGCTCGTACCGTCGTGACTATTGAGCAAGATAATTTCATTGGCCTCTTTGCCATTGATCTGGCTCGCATGACGAAGCCGGAGCATGTGCTTGGTGAATTCACGACGGTCTTCGTGACGCACGCGGGTCTGGCACACCATGAAGGGCTCGAACCCTTCATCGCGTAGTTTCGCCAGTACAGCGCAGGTCGGTATGTAGCTGTACCGCTCGGAACGGCTTTCATGCGGGTTTTCCGCGAAGATGGAAGGGGCGACTGCGCGGATCTGGTCATCCGACAGCGGATGATCAGCACGTAGCACGGGGGAACGTGATGCAAAACGAGAGGCAAGTTGCATGACAAACTCCTTGAAAATTGAGCAGCCGACAACGACTGGCTAGGAGCCAGGCGAGCACGAGTGCATAGGACAAAAAGCCCCGCGATGCAGGGGCTGGACGAAAATTGGCAGGAAGAAGCCTATCTGCATGTCGGTCGTACCGATGCGGATGGATACGCCAATGGCGTAATAACCCATTAGGCAATGAAGGAAGGCCGGGGCTTATGTTGGCCCGATATCAACCGCACGAGGGTTGAATCGAAGGACCACCCCGGCGTTACGGATCAGAACGACTCGGCCAGTGCCGGTGTTTGTGCATCGGTGGCTTTGTCGACAGGTTCTGCAACAGGCTCGGAGGTTTCCGAAGCGGGTGCTTCTTGGCTGACAGGCGTTTCGGAAGCCGCAGGGGCTTGCGATTTGCTTTCATCGGCCTTGGTCGATTTCGGCTCGGCCTTGTAAACCAAAGTACTGTCGACCTTGATCCAACTGATGAACAGCAGACGGGCCTTGAGGCTCACTCCCTGTTCGCCTGCACGTTTACCTTTGGTGTAGGTGAACGTATCAGCCCACAGGTCGCTGAGTCGGAACCCGATCATCACTTTCTTCTCCGCCTCGACGGCCTCGATGCAGCGACGAACCAGGTGTTGTGCTTCCGAGCCCGATACGCGCGTATCAAAACGCACGTACGAGACGTCGTCGCTCGGACCATTGAGCGCTGCGATATCGCAGGCCAGGAACGGATCACCTTTCTTTGGCTTCACTTCGCGAACGCGATTGAGATAACCGAGGCCGGTGATGTGAAGATCGAAAAAGGTTTTTTCGGATGAAGTGGTCATGGTGAATCTCCAGACTTGCAGGACAAGAGTGCGGAGACACACCGACCCGGACGGGAGGTGTGTAACCCCCGCGTGGGTTGATGGATCCTGGGATCCGGTACAACTAGACTGGCATCACCATCGAAGACTCGATGGGCGTTCGCATCTGGGATGCCGAGTGCGAACTGGATTGATCAACGCGGACGGAACCGCGCCGTAGTCTTGAAGATCGTGACCACCTGGGCATGTTGCTGACAACGTCAGCGGAACACGGCTGTAACGTGGCACCCGTGCGATGTGCCCGCTACCGGAAATCGGTACTGGCGCGCATCCCCATTGTTCAGTCACCACAAAAACAGGCGATGGACGCTTCGTCGGAATCGAGCATGTCGCGCTGGTGGGCGGTGAATCGGGCTAGGTCGGCATAGCTCGGGTCATCGTGGCGAAAGCGCGCGCCGCTGGGTTTGCTGGCAAGATTCAAAGACTCCATACGTATCCACCAGACGGCGGACCCCGGTTTGGCCTTGATCAGTGCCAGCCGCTGTCCCTGTGGCTTGAGAAAGCACAGGTCGCAGTTGCCTTCGAGCGTGCGGCCGTTCACGGTCAGCAATTCCAGATCGAAGGGCTGGGCCTGCCAGAAGGCGGTCACCTCGCGCACGCCAGCCTCGGCCAACGGCATGCACATCGTCTCTCGCTGGACTCTGTGGAATGACTGCGCGTCCTGATCTTCGCCACGCGGTGCTGCTCGTCAGCCCGGATGCCGATGAACTGATCCCAATCGGTCCAACCCAAACTGCTTACGAACTTGTGCATTGCACGGATTTTCAGGGAGGTGGTGCAACCCAGAGCTACCGGGTTGGGCAGGTGCTGGCGCTTGCGGATTAGCGCCTCGAAGGGTTCGCCTTGCCGGCTGGCGTTTGCGAAATTGACCACCGCGAAGCCGGGCAACGCATCGCGATATTCGAGCCATTGGATCGGCACCTGCCACCGTACGCTGCACTCGCGTACGAAACGCAGCGTGGCCTCCACTTCCTTGCCGGTGTTGGCGAAGCAGACTACGGTATCCGCAGGCAGGCCCGCATTGGCTGCAGCACTCGCCACAGCATGTAGGCGCTGGTGCGACCGCCGCTGAAACTGATACAGGTGGGTTGGTCAATCTTGAATGGGTCGCGCATGTGAGCTGTCTCCAGGCTGGCGTGCCGGCAGGCACCGACGACAGAAGGAACTCCTTGTGAAAGGAACGAGAGACAGGCATGCGGTCACATGGCCGTTGTTCAGAAAAGGCCCCCGGATGGAGCAATGCTGTTCACTTAAGCGGAGCAGCGTTGCGATCCACTGGATATCGGGTTTTAGACATCTTCACTGCCCTGGGTCTCGACGGCCTGGGGCATTTTTTTATGAACAGCGTGCCGATGCTGCCGCGCAGCTCCTTCAATCTTCGTGGTGTGTGCGAGGGCGACAACACCGCTGCCATAACAACCAAGTGGCTGGCAATAAACTGGCAGGCAAATTTGAAACTGATCTCGCAAGGCGCCCGCTGGTGGGCCACGGCGGCCTGACTGGCTTCTCTACGCACGACGTTGTAACCGAGTAGCAATCCCCACAACTCCTGATACACCAAGTCCACGGTTTTGCTTCGAAGCGTCAAGGCGTTGTCCTGCATTGAACTTTTGATATCCCTGAACCCCAGTTCAATTTCCCAGCGTTCGTGGTACAGCGTAGCCACTTGTTCAGCACTGAACTGCTCGGAGGGCAAAGAGGTGAATACCGTTTTCTCTTTTCCTTGGATTTCGTAGGTCACCGCTCGAACCTGCCAGTGCTCCGGCAGCGTCGGATTTTTCTTTCGAGCCTGAGGCGAGACGCGCATTTGAAGAAGGCGATCCCCGTCGCCGTACCGCAGCAGTTCTGTGGACACAAGGCCTTTTCGCTCTGGAATAAGCCAGTGCCGATTGGCCGCACCGTTCTGGATGTTCAATAGCAAGTCGGCGCTGAAGAACCCTTTATCCAGCAAGGTGACCGAGTGAGCGGGAATCGCCTCGACAAACTCGGCAGCCAAGGGGATTTCCCCGCGACGATATGGACTGATGGCCGCATTGGCGAGTACATGAGAACGGACATTCATCAAGGCCACCAGACGCAGGACCGGGTACGGTGTTTGTCGTTCGCTGGAGGTATTGCCTGCCCCGAAGTGATCACGCAGTTGCGGTGTTTCCTGGGTTCGAAACAACGCACCATCGACGGCAAAGACTTGCAGTTCATGCCAGTGGTCTTTCGGGTAACGCTCATAACCCCAGACATTTGCGCACTGCTGGAAGAGCCACGAAGCGGGTTCTTTACCCAGACGCTGCCTGGCTTTGGAGAGAGCGCTGTTGGCCAGAAGCACTTCGTTGGCCAAGCCCTTGGAGCAGATATTAAGGCGGCGAGCGACCTCGGCAATCGGTTCGCCGCGAAAGAAAGCCATGCCCACCACCAGCCATAAAACCAGGTCGGAAGGTAATCGGCGACGGCGAATGCTGGCTTGCTCAGCTAATGTCGCCGCAGCCTCTATCCATTCCACTGGGATGTGTTCCGCCAAGACATCCAATCGAGCAAGGGACTGTCCGGCAGTTTCCAAAACAGTGTTCAAATCCTGGGCAATAGACAAAAAAAATCCGGAATCCTTATCGAATTCCGGATTTTCCAGCGGTTCAAGGATTAGTCAACAATCCTTAAGTGAACAGCATTGCCCGGATGGAGGCCTTGTGATCAGGTGGTGAGCTAGCCTTTACCAGGCTTGGACGCAACGGCTTGCAGCGAAAGCTGTGTCGGCGTGGCCGACAACTCAAGATCGTCTTCACTGTTGAGGATGCGGGTGAAGACAGCATCGTGAGGATCAAGAAACTCCCCGAAGTCATCCCCGCCAAGCTCGGTGCGGGCGAGTTCCCACCAGTCATCGAATGGATCGATGTCGGGATCGCAGCCAACGGCGTAGGCCAGCAGTTTTTGCTGCCCATCGGGTGTACGCTCGCCGAACTCGGCCAGGAAATACACCCCATGATCCTTGGCGAGGATGAGGCGGCCCTTGTGAGCGATTGCCTCGGCCAGCACGGGACGCAAATTTGTACCTTTGAATCGCAACATGGTGGTCTCCATTGCTTGAGGAAAATGCCTCCCGCCAGGAAGGCAGGAAGCTGGACAGGTAAGGAGTGGTGTTGGTCGACTGATCAATGCCGGATCGGCTTGCGCCCGTCCGACAGGATTTCCACCTGGATCTGCCGCCAATGCCCGTCGTCGATCAGGTGTTCCAGCGTTTCGCCGAGCATGTCGAAGTACACCTCGTCCACGCGCTGGATGAGTTCATCAGCGTGGCGCAACTCCACGGCGTAATGGTCGCCGGCACGGTCATAGAGCACCGTGACGCGGCCCTGGAATTTCTCCGTGGAGACCGTGAAGCTGATCGCGGGTGGCGTTTCGATGATGTTGTTGGGCAACGGGTCGACCCAGGTGAAATCCCTGGCCTTGGCATCCACCAGGAGGTGGGTGATGCGCCGGAAACCATCGGGAGCGGGCAGTTGCTCCAGTTGATGAACGAGTTCCTGCAACTCCGGGCAACGCAGTTCAGGGGCCGGCAACTTGGCCGGTGCTGATCCGAGAATGTGTGTCTTCACCGTGTATGGAGTGCCGTCTGAGGCTACTTCTGTGCGCTCTTCGGGCGTATCCGCGCGAAGACCGTCGAAGCGGCGACGAACATAGGGTTGGACTTGTACCTTGGTGCCTTCGTCGGGTTCCTGGCTCACCTGGTGGCGATCCAGTACGGCGAATTCGGCACGACCGATCTTGACCACAATGACCTGATCGGTCTTGGCGACAATTTTGCCCTCGAAGGGCTGCGGGTCCATACGGACGCCGAGCGAGGATTCCTGCGGAAGGTCTTCGTAGATGCGGAACTTGAAGCTGCGAACATTGCGCGGAACATGGGCCGACACCAACGCTGGTATCTGCGTGCGAATGGACGAGTGATCCATGGGGAGACTCCTTTGAGGAAAACAAGGGACTCCTGCCCGCAAGGGAGGGTATCCCTTGGGGGGTGGGTAAATAGATGCTGCGTGCATCAGGGAGCACAGTGACCAGCGCGCAAAGCCGCACCGAAGTCTTGAAGGTCTCGACTACCTGGGATGGTGCCGGCTACGCCAGCAAACCTGTGCGCAGAATGACATCGCCACACGGCGGTAGGCCCGCGTCAATCGGCAACCGGCGTGCCCCGCATTTGTCGTTTCATCCGAGCAGAAAAAAGCCCCTCGGTTGAGGGGCTAGAAGGTATGTCGTGGCAAGGGTCATTCTTCGTACAACGGCAAGCCGTCGAGTACCGGTGCGTCGGCGTCGAAGATCAGGATGCGGACATAAGCCTGCGCGGCCAGAAGAAGAACATTCACCAGCGACTCCGGCATGCCTTTGTCGCATTGCTCCTGCCGCAACTGCTCGGCGGTGATGCCTTCGACGTACTGCAGGTTGGCATCGGTCCAGGGCGTGGCAATCACCTTGACGCCGATCGCCGGGCTGTATGGGATCCGGAAAGCGACGAACAGAAAACCGATCGGCGTGGCGATGTCTGCAAGCTCTGTCAGGTAGCAACCCGCTTCTTCGGTGATGTGCGCCGTACTGATTTCCCAGCATCGGCTGTAGAAGCCAGTCTCAAAAGTCAGGCGCCGTACAACTTCCCGCGCGTCCTCAGCGGCGTAGGTATCGCCGATGTGGATGGGCTGCCCGGCATCGCCGCCGAGGACGGCGTAGACCACCGAGCGGACGATTCCTTCGGTTTGGCACTGTGCCTCAAGGTCGTCGCCGACCTCCTGGCCTTCCGTGATCAGCGCGAAGTCGTTGCACAGGATGCAGGGAAACTGTGCGATTTGATCGTCCAGAAGGTGTGCTTGGCTGGGATGAAGTCGCCGCCATACGGGCGGGCTGTCGTCTTCATAGGTGATGCAGAGAGTTCGAACGACATGCAGGTTTTGGTAGCCTCGGATGAAAGGATTGGGAGTCTGAGACATGGTATTTCTCCAGCAGAGGTTAGGCGGAGCCCATCCCCAACTGGGGATCGGGTCCCAGTGGGTGAATAAATGCTGGTGCTTCAGTCGAAGCACTCAGCGTTGGAGGTATCAAGCAGAAGCTGCGCAACGTGCGCTCGCAGGATCGCTTGAATATGCAGGTCGGAGATGCCGACAAGTAGGCTCACCGTCTAGCGCTTGAGTAGGCACGATGTTTCATCGATCTGGTTCTGCAGCACGGCCTCGCGCAGTTGTTCGCCGAGATTCAGTGCCTGTGTTGAGTCGTGGGTGGAATATCACCTCGTTGCTGATGACGCAGCCATGGCCGCCGAACTCGAACAGTCGTGATTTGCTGCACAGTGCCATGGGAGCCTCCAGAAGACGATGCGCCATAGGCGCGGTGGATTGAATTCGCGTACGCCGACACGACGGCAGTTCTGAACTGGTCAGTGCCATGCGTCGAATGAAGAAACGCGGGGTTGCGCGGGAATGAAGAGCATCGGCGCTAGGTGTGGCGCACGTCCGCGTAAAACGATGCGAAGCGGACTGGATCGGTCTACGTGGAACCTCCACGTCGCAGCCTGAGGACCGTGGCTGCTGGCATGGTGCTGACCGGAGTTAGCAACAGATGGTGGCAGAATGGCAAAGCGGCTTCATGGCGTCTGCCGACAATGGGCTTTTTGCGCGCCCCTGTTATTGCAAGACCTGTTGCAGGTGTCGTCCGAGCTAGGCCGCAAGGCACGGCCATTGAGTTGCCAATGGCTTTGCAGCGAGGTGCACGCGATACGGCACCAGGGTGTAGTCGTCCGGTATGCCTTAAAGGCGGCGGCACTCCTTGGGCATTAGCCAGAGCCCCCGTCATTGGTACCTGTCCGCTGTGCCGGGGTATTCCCGTAGTAGCAGAAATAGGGTTTCATAGTTCGGCACCGGTATGGGGCTTTCGTCATCATTACCGGAGCTGACGCCTAATTATGGCGACATGCCACTCTCCCTGTTCGGCGGCCAAGTTCATGACTTTGATGCGGCGGCACACGCTGCCGTACCGAAGGGGTTGAAGGTGCATGTGTCCATCTTCTGTTCTGGTTGTGGCGAAGTCACCCGGTTCTGGACAGGTCGCAGGCAGACGGCGTTCAAGATGCGGAGAGGAACAAGGCGCTGGAGGCAGTACGCCTCCAGCGGGGGACAGGGATACCACCTGTGGCTGTCGCAGGGACTCTGGCCGTCGTCAACGCCTGTCGCTGGAGCAGATCGCACCCGACCCGTTTCGTGGCTGGGGTCGATATCTTTCGGCGCACATCCGCGCACAAAAGGAGCCCGTTGTTTCACCGGCGGGCACCGGGGGAGAACACCGTCGTCCCCGAAGGGTCTCCTGGCATCTCGCGCGCAAGGCGCCAGGAGACCCTTCGGGCCGGACGTAGAGAGTGCCGATCAACAGGCCGTGCATCCGGCCGGGCAGGAAAGCACCTTCAATCCTCCCGACGACACGAGCCGCTGGAGAGGTACATGCCATTGCAGAAGGCGGGGGCATGCTTGGGATGCCCCGCGGGTAGCGGGGCCATTCCTGACAACCGCTGGAAAACGCGGCTGGGGCAGGACGTGTCTGGCAGGCGTCAGGAAGCTCTGGGAGCGGTCCGCCGCTTGCGCGAAGCGGCTTGCTTCCCATCGAACGATTCGAACGGTACGGTGCCTTTACAGTCAGGATAACGGTTGCACGACCAAAAAGGACCGGTTTTGCCGGTGCGCTGCCGCGTCGCTGCACCACACAATGGGCAAGCTGGACCTTCGGGAATCTGGATGGACAAGATGATGTCACGGTACTGTTGCACCAGTTGCGTGATCCAGACCGATTGCTTCTCGATGAAGGTGTCCAGGGTCAACTGACCGGTTTCGATCATGTCCAACGCCTGTTCCCAAATGGCGGTCGTGCCCGGGTCGGCGATGGCCGCTGGAACTGCGTCGATCAGGGTGAAAGCCGCCTCGGAGGCGCGGACGGATCGGCCTTTTTTGATCAGGTAGCTTCGGCCCAGCAAGCCGTTGATGATGTTTGCACGGGTGGCCTCTGTGCCGATGCCCGTGGTTTCCTTCAACTTCTGCTTCAGGTGTGGGTCGGTCACCAGTTTGGCGACACCCTTCATGGCTTTGATCAACTCCCCCTGCGTGAACGGCTTGGGTGGCAGTGTCTTCAGCGCTTTCAGATCGACAGAGTGGACCTGGCAATGTGTGCCCTCGGATAGCAGCGGCAGGATCTGGCTACGTTGGGTGGGCTCGTCGTCCGTATTGTCGGGTGCTGCTGGTCCGCTGTTGATTAGCGCCAGGCGCCATCCCAGGACGGCAACCTGCTTACCCGTCGCCTGCAGTGTCTGGCCGCCGGCTGACAAGGTGGCGACTGTTCTGTCGAACTCATGGTGAGGCAGAAACTGCGCCAGGTAATGCGAACGGATGAGCCCATAAACGGCCTGCTCCTTCTCCGACATGGCAGAAAGGTTGGTCGGCTCCAGCGTGGGAATGATGCCGTGGTGAGCAGTGACTTTCGCATCGTTCCAGGCGCGTGAGCGTTGGGTGCGGTCGAGTTGGTCGATCAAGGGGCGCAGGCTGGGATCAGTTGCGAGGATGGCGTTGAGTACCGTCGGCACATCGGCCAGCATGCTCTCCGGCAGGTAGCCGGAGTCCGAACGGGGATAGGTGGTCGCCTTGTGCGTCTCGTACAGCGATTGCGCGATGTCCAGTGTCTCCTGAACGTCGAGAGCAAACTGACGCGAGCAGACTTCCTGCAGCGTGCTGAGGTCGAACGGGAGAGGCGCGACTTCGCGGACCCGCTCGGTTTCCACCGACAGCACCTGCGCCTCACGAGTGCCGCCGATTTGGCTTACTGCCTGCTGGGCCGTTCGTTGGTCCAGGCACCGACCTGCAGCATCGGTGGTGGCATCGTGCGGCATCCAGTTTGCGGTGAAAGAATTGCCGGCGTGCGATAGCTGCACTTCGACGGACCAAAACGGAACAGACACGAACCGGGCGATCTCGCGGTCGCGATCAACCACAAGACGCAGCGTCGGCGTCTGCACACGACCGACTGAGAGGACGCCCTGGTAGCCGGCTTGGCGGCCGAGCACCGTGAACAACCGGCTGAGGTTCATGCCGATCAACCAATCGGCGCGAGAGCGGGCGAGTGCCGAGTAATACAGCGGCAGGGTCTCGCTCGATGACTTGAGCGCGTCCAGTGCCTTGCGAATGGAGGCGTCATTCAGTGCCGACAGCCACAGCCGTTGAATGGGACCACAGTAGCCGCACAGCTCGATGATTTCGCGGGCAATCATCTCGCCTTCGCGATCAGCATCGGTGGCAATCACCAGTTCGGTGGCCTGTCCGAGCAACTGTTTGACGACCTTGAATTGCGCGGCAGTGGAGGCCTTGACCTCGCTGCGCCAGCGCTCGGGAAGAATGGGAAGCTGTTCAATGGACCAGCGCTTGTACTGCTCACCGTAGGCTTCCGGTGGTGCCGCCTCGATCAGGTGACCGATGCACCAGGTCACGACAATTCCTGGTCCGTTGTAGCAGCCAGTTCCGCGCTGTTTCGCACCCAGCACACGCGCGATGTCTTTACCCTGCGAAGGCTTCTCGCACAGATACACGCGCATGCAACCTCCTCGGAAATAGCGTGGTGTCCATCGAATGAGCACCAGCATGTCCGGGGAGACCGCGAGAGACCGCAAACAAGGTGGACTCGACAATAACCGGCTTGTTGGCCCTGGGAGGCAAGATTGCGGCAGTTGAATCCAGGGTCGTTTAGGCGATCGTCAGAGCAGGCGCTTCGTTTTGGGCGCGCACGTGGAACTCAGTGGACGTCCATGGCGCTATACCCTGGGTATAGCGGTGTCCGCTGGAAGCCGGTACTTGGCAGGCCGATAGGCGCTGGCGAATTGAGGGCGACCATCGGTTGCTACAGCCGCCCCCGGATCAGGCATCCGGCCCTTCACGCCATTTCAGATAATCACCAACACAAAAGAAGCCGGCAGCGGCCGCATTGCGCTCGAGCGTCCATGCTGTCTCGCCGGGACGGATCAGTGCCTGCAGGTCTTCGGATAAATGCGCTGTCGGGCCATCACAAGAAGCTCCTTGACGACCATCGGGCGGGTCGACTTCTTCGAGGTCGCCGTCTTCAAGTTCGTCATCGCCAGAGTACTCCTGGTCGTCAGCCTCCCAGGGCTTTGCAGCCCACAGGGCATGAAGCTCTTCATCGCTCAGATCCTCGCGCAGCAAGTAGCACAGTGCGTCAGGATGGAGCTCTTGGACCTGTACATTGAACAGTGTGGCGAATCGACGCCGTGCAGCCTCTTTGGCCCCGGCCTGGGCTTTCTCATAGGCTTCGATCTCGGCCCAATACGTGGCCTCTTCCTCGTCGTACTGGATCTGCGCTGAGGTACATTGCGCCGTGTCAACCCGGTGCTGCGCCTCGATGAGCTTCTGGTCAGCCTCGGCACGCGTCAGGACATTCGGCCAGTTGGGTGCCGGGGAATCGGTGCCAACCACAGCAAGAAGCGTGTTCTGGTAGTCGATGAAGGCCATATTTTCGCCAGGAACCGGGTCGACGACGACAGGATCGTTGCTGATATCTTCGATGATCGGCGGAAGGCCGCGTTTCTCCCGACCGCTGCCGGCACGGTCGACCAGATAACGTTCACGCCAGGCCTCGCCACGCGCGCGCTTCCCGTCACCCTCCAGGCTCATGGTGTACTTTATTAGCCACATGTGCATGTAGCGCTGGCGTTGCTCGCTGTGTTGCAGGGCGAGGTCATGGAAGCGCTGATAGAACGCTTCATCGTGGCCGCAGTCGAGGCTGTCGCCTTCGTGGGCAACCTCGTGCTCGATGAGAGAAAAAATATAGGCAGCGCTCCTGAGCGGACTGGACTTGAGCCGTTTCACAAGGGTGACGTCGACGGCGATGTAGCTGCTGCCGTCGGTCCACGCCTCGGCGATGTTGGACTGCCCGAGAAGAATGTGCAGCGATTTACCCTCACGGACCTGCCCCCCGTACGCAGGCCGGCCACCCGTGCACAGGGCGGCGTAGTGATGCAGGCACCAGCGTAAAGCGGTCCAGGCGCGCCGTGTTTCCCGATCGAGCGCGTCTTTCTCCGTCAAGATATGGGTCCGCTCAATGAACGCGTCGCGCAGTGTTGAAAACGCGAGCAAGTCCGGAACGTAGAGGCCGTTCAGCCACCAGTACGGTGTGCCGTTCTGCTCCACGTCGTGGCGCAGGTTGGCATGGACCCGAATGATGCAGTCGAGAAAATCCTGTGCGTTGTAGCAGCCGAAGCGGTCGAGCGTGGTGGGGTGAACAATCACGGCGATACCTTCGCGGGCGATGGTTTCCCCCTTCGGGACCTCGAAGGCGTTGTCTACGACCGCGAACCTGCCGCCTTGCCGCTGGTTGTGGCTATAACGGCATTTGCGCAGAAAGTCCTCTAACGACACGTGCCGCTTGCCGGGCAGAAGCGTGACGACCTCTTCCCGAGAGTAGATCTGGACGATGTTGGCATCGCCCGAAAGCAAGGCCCGCGCGGATTTTTCACGGCGAGCCTCGGTTTTGCGGTGGTCACCAAGACGGGACGCCATCTGGTCAGCCATCTGGCCAAATTGCCTGGCAATTGATTTCCACGCCGAGCAGGTCTTGCGCAGGATTTCGGTGCGGGAGACGTTCAGGCCGATGGCCTTTTTGGAAACGATGAGGCCGCCTGCACCCCACAAATGCGCGGGATCGTGACGCACCAGTACGCCCTGGTTGTAGATGGAAACGGCGCCGTCCGCTTTCACCCGATACCAGGCGAACTCGTCCTCGGCATCCCAGTGCTCGGTGCGGGGATCGCGGGTGATGCGCTGGCCATTCAGCTCAACGCTGACGGGGGTGTAACGCACCAGGTCCCGAACCTCCTGGATGGCCGACATCAGCTCCACATCACTCAGGACTTCGTACCAGTCGCCAGAGATCGAACAGCCCGGCGACGCGTCCTGGAGGTCGTCCAGATCGTAGTGATAGCCCATCGCACGTGTATCGACGGTCATCCTCCAGGCATTGGAGCGCCAGACTGTCTTGGCATGCGCCATGATCTGGCCGCGCCCGAGGCGGAAACGGCCGTAGGTGGCGTCGCCTTCATCGTGTGGCGTGCCGAACCGACCGAAGTACCGAACGACATCGTCGCGGCTGGCAAAGCCCTGGCCGTCGTCGCTGCAGGTGAAGCCACTACGGGTCAGTGAAAGATGCACAGAGCTGGCCCTGGCGTCGACCGAGTTCATCAGCAACTCGATGAGGGCTTTGCTGATGGAGCCCGCCTGGCTGTAAATGATGTGATGGATGATCTGCGGATCGAGCTCGAATGGCAGACGCATGGACCCTCCTTGTAGCGTTAGGTCAAGATATTGATGAATACGCCGTCCATTTCATTGCCGATGCGCAATGAAGAGCCCGGCATTCGACCTGTGCACCGGGAAAGAATGGACACCCGATCATTGATGCCGGCGATTACCGGGGTTGTCGAAAACCTAACCGAGCCGCTGCTGCTCCGTATTCAGCGTGAGTGGGTGTGAGCAGACCGACGTAAGCAGCGTGTGATGGCGTGCTCAGGAGGTTCAAGCGTGTCGTGAGTGGAACATCGGGGGGCATCGTCATGTACCGCGGACAGCGACCTCAGTGGACGTCAGTGGAGCAACTTGAGATGATCCAGGCCCAAGCGGTTGGGTGCAAAGTGGCGAGACAGCGAGTGATGGTCGTTAAGCTACCCCCTGATCAGCCGAAGAAAGACGCTATGCAATGGGCCAAGCGTTAGTGACGATTTGCAACGAGAGTGAGGTGATGGCGAAGACGCTTACCGATGCATACCTAGTGCTGCTGTTGGCGGCGACCATCCACGGCACGGATGCCGCAGTGCGTGATACGGCGAAGCGCTGTACCAAAACGCTGCCGAGAAGCAAGCGGGATGTGATGTACCAGATAGTCGACAGCAAGGAACCGCTCAAACTTGTGTTCCATATCGCGGAGAATCTGGACTGATGTGGCAAGCGAGAAGCGTCTGCAAGAGTAGCCGGAAGCCATGAGGCCGCGAATGGGGGCCGTAGGTTGGTTCTCCGGGAGCTTCTCCATGTGCCGCGAGCGGTGGATCTCAGTGGAACGCCATGGACGCTGACTGTTGCCCGGTGAGCGACTGGTGGTTGGCGCAATCGCTCAGCGGGAAAGGTGCACGCAGGGCGGGAATGATCACTCGTTCTCGGCTGGCTCCGCTGCCGCGGGCTTGGCCCCGAGCACGACAGACTCAATGCGATAAGGCAGGATGCCAGCGCGACGCGCTTCGATCTTGAAGGTCACGCGCTCGTTTTCGTCCGCATCCTCCCAATCGTCTTTCACCGCCCGACCTTCGACCAAGACGCGCATGCCCTTCTGGTACAGCGCGGCCCAGCGCTCGGCGTCGCGATGCCAGATCTCGACCGGCGCCCAGAACCCACCGCGATCTTCAAAGCCCTCCTTGGTAGGCACGGGGTTGTCGAAATAGACATTCAGGCGCAGCAGCCTGCGCGGCTCATTGTTGCCGTTCGGAAACTCGCGGAATTCTGGCGCAGAACCGATGTTGCCCTCGCCGTAGAAATGCGTGCTCATGGGTGTGACTCCTTGGGGGTGGTGGCGTGGACACGCCGTTGGTAAGCCCCCTCGGCGTGGACCAACTTGCTGGCGCATTCCGAGGTTTGGCGGGCGATGCTGTGAGTGAGGCTGATCTGCAGGTTCAGCACGATGCGCTGCACCTCGATGGTGTAGAGGTCATCGATCAGCGATGTCGGTGTGCCGGGGCTGGCAAGCAGCTCCTCCCACAAAGCCGTACCCATGCGTGAGCGATCAAGGTTGCGCCAGCGCAGAAAGGTCGTGCCTGCGCCAGTGGTTTGCTGGGCCAGTTGCACAGGAAGGAGGTTGAAGGGGTGGCTGCGGGCCTGCGACAGCACCTTGCGCTGCGCCAGTCCGATCAGATCGTCCCGCAGTGCTTTGCACTGGCTGGCCCAGGTCGCAAGCTCCCCATTACCTTTAAAAGGTTTTAAAAGGCCTTTTAGGTAGCCTGCGTGTTCCAGCCGCTGGAAGTCCGCCTGTTCCAGTGCCAAGAAGCGGTTGGATGCGGTCATGCTGGGTGGTCCTCGCGGTCCAACGACACGGAAGAGTCTTCGCCCAGAGGTCCCCCTGCAGATACGGCTGGCTCAGCCGCGTCGGGTTCACCGGCTGGCGCAATATCGGAAGTTGTTGACGGAGTTGGCGCCGATGCAAAAGGGGCACGACGGATGAGCGGTGGCGCAAAGCGTGAACGGCGCGTGCCTTCCAGCACGTCCTGCGGCAGTTCACCGTATTTCTCCAGGGCGGCACGCGCCGCCGCGTTGTTTGCGGCGAAATCATCGCGCTTCGTACCGGAGTAGCGATACTGCTGCGCCAGGCTGAAAAGGCTGCGCAGCGCATGTGCGCCTTCATTGAGCCAGCGTTCCAGGGTGCTGCGGTCGATCAGGGCCGTGTGATGCGCCAGGATCAGGCGCCGGGCCAGGTCGTCGTAGTCGGCCAGCAGATAGACCGCCATGAAGCCGAGTTGCGAGGCCACG
Source organism: Pseudomonas sp. PA-4-8C (assembly GCF_021606625.1). NCBI lineage: Bacteria > Pseudomonadati > Pseudomonadota > Gammaproteobacteria > Pseudomonadales > Pseudomonadaceae > Pseudomonas > Pseudomonas sp. PA-4-8C. The sequence continues at coordinate 30,937 of NZ_WKCD01000013.1, read as the reverse complement.
AACAGGGGTAGCTTTACCGGCTGGACGTTGAGGTTCTCGCCCAGACTGAGTGCCGCCGGCACATCGGCCAGCGCCTGATCAACCTGTTCGCGCAGGGTCTGGAGTTGTGCCTTGGTGGTGCTGAGCTTGTCTTCGATGCGCAGCATCCACCAGTCGGAGTAGGGGTCGTCTTGCTCAGAACCTCGCTTGAGCTTGGTCATGATGGCGACAAAACCGTTGAGGCCAACAATGCCCGGCTTGCCTTCGGAGGGCGCGCGTCCGTGCCAGATGCGGGACGCATGATGGGTGTGCAGTGTCAGCGACATCGCGCTGCGCAATGACCCAAGGTTCAACTGCAGAGAAGATTCGGGTTCGGTGGCCATCGTGACGACTCTCGGTGAGGAAACGAGTCGCCAGCATCGGCATTGACCGGAAGGGTGTCAGTCATCAAACCGCACCGCATGACCGCCTGTTTGTGAATTCGCACTGCCGCAGTGGAATCTTGCACCTCCCTGCGGATGAGAGGGTGGCGTGAGGCATTCTGCGTCCGTTGCCCGCCACCGTTGCCGGAAGGCAGCCTGTTCAACTATACCAGTGGTATAGGCGACGGTGGCCTTCAGTGGACGCTTCAGGCGGATGACCCCGGGGCTGGAGGTGATGCATTGCAAGGAACGCAGTCTGTTCAACTATACCAGTGGTATAGGCGACGGTGGCCTTCGGTGGACTCTTCAGGCGGATGACCTGAGGCTGGAGATGATGCGTTGCAGGGAAGGCAGCCTGTTCAACTATACCAGTGGTATAGGCGACGGTGGCCTTCGGTGGACTCTTCAGGCGAATGACTCTGCGGCTGGAGGTGATGCATTGAAGGGAAGGCAGTGTGTTCAACTATACCAGTGGTATAGGCGATCATGGACGTCGTTGGACTTGCTGGCAGAGGTATAGGACAAACCCTGATGTTGAGCATTGGCAAAACGCCATTGATGCCCCGTGGGTGCTGCTTTCACCTACCCAGCAGAGAGCGCAGCCGTGCGATGTTCTTTCGGGCGACTTCAGGGTCGACAGCCTGCGTTGGCGGTGGCTGTGGGGGCTGGCTTACCGGGGGGCTGGCTGTCTTCTGACCGACCCAGGCGTGAAACTCACCCTTCATGGCCTTCTGAATGATGCCAAACAGGTAGCCCGCAGGGTTGCGCACTGAGCTTGCCCGACAACGTGCATCCCATTCGTCGAGGATGGCTTGGTGCAACTCGGCATCCACAGGCTGCAGTGCGGTCAGCGCGCCTGATTGCTGCTCTGCTTTGAGTGACAGGAAGCGTTCGGGTAGGCGAAGTTTTCCCCGCTCGCGCGGTACTGTACGTACTTCTTTTAATTCTTTTTCTTTACGTACAGTACTATCGGTCTTCGGATTCCGAAGTGAGTCGGTTTTACTGGGTTTTACGCCTGCTTCGGATTCCGAAGTCGGGGGGGTAGGATTCCGAAGTAAGTCTTTGGGACCTTCTTCGGATTCGTGGTCATCCCCAGGTTGTGGATAACTTTGCTCTTCGGTCCAGCCTTGCGCAGCCAATCGCTGCGACAGCACCTGAAGCCTGCTTGGCAGTATTCGCCCGCTGAGCAGCGGGTCGTCGGCCATTTCTTTGAGCGTGTGCACACCGACACGCTGGACGGACTTGCTGGCGTGATTCAATGCCTGGCTGACCAGACCCAAATAATCCGGGTCGAGCTGAATGGCTTCATAGGGCGTCAGGGGCTCGTCGTGCAGCACATAGAGATTGCCCTGTATTCGTCCTGTTTTCGGATCACGACGGCGCCTCACCAGACTGATCCAGCGCGTCAGGCGCAGCAACGTTAGCGCCCGCGCGACGGTCTCATGGGACGCACGAGCCGTGCACGGCATTGAGGCCAGATAGGGGCAGAGCTGATCGTAGGTGGGGAAGGCGGTGACCCCATCGTCGTTGAGCAGCAGACGAAAGACCTGCCAGGCATTTCGTTCAAGCGGGGTCAGCCGGTTATCCAGCAGCAATGCACGGGGCACGCTGTCATGGCGGTTGCCGCTGAAGATGAATCCATCAGAGGGAGGGGGTGCCGGAGTCGGCGCCGGTGTTGTGTCCGGGGGAGGTTGCATGTGCTGCAGTGCCTGGTCGAACAGCTCCCCCAGCGATACGGGGCCGCGTGAATGACGTGGACTGCCCATCAGACCAGCCCTTCATCAATCCACCCTCGGATAGCGCTCCAGATCACTGAGATGGGCAGGCCCGTGCATTCGGCAAGATCGGCTGTAATCGCAAGCATTGCCATGTCGTCGTTCAACTCGGTGCCACGTTCTTTGACGGTCGCTGACCAGCGATGCCAGAGATCAGCGTCCTGTTCTTCTGACAGGACCGGATGCCGGCCCTTGCGTTTCGGTAGCCCGATGACGTCGCGCCTGAGGGCGATTTCCTGGTGGGTCAAGCCGTAGAACTTGCTGATGAGCTCCGTACTCGCTCCCAGCCGCAGAAGCCGATCGATTTCTTCAATCTCCCGGGTGACATCATTCACCTGGCTCAAGAGATGATGCAGCACCTCCTTGTTCACGCTCACTGAGCACCATTTAACGGTTGCGTTGGCCAGGAGACTGGCCATGGCCGGGTGCTTGAGTGCCTCCAGCGCCGTGTCGTCGAACCCCATGGATTTTGCCCGGCGTAGCTGGCCGTTGCGCAAATCGTGGAGCGCTTGCGCGATCACTGCCTGATTGAGCGGATGGGGGTCGGGCATGGCGGCCGTCCTCATGATCCGTGCATGGCGGTGTCGCCATCAGTGATGCCGGCCTCGATGTCCAGCAATCGCCTGGCAAGCCTCAACAAGCGGAAAAGCTTCACCAGCCCACTGTCGCTCAGACGCACGACCTGCTGTGATGAGGGCGTACGCACCTGCCCCAGTAAAAGAGCGCCCAGGTCCTCGGCCAGTTGTGCTGTGTTGATGCGTACAGGCAAACTGCCGACCGGCTGATAGGGGGCGCTCAAGGCATGCAGCAGTGACAGTAACGAGCGCGGGAGATTTGATGGCGTGTCCAACTCGCCAAACGCTCGTGCGCACGTGAAGCCGATGCCCTCGTTGCAGGCGACGATGCCATCATCCAGACCCGCTTCGTTGGCGATCTCACGCGCGAATTGAGCGATGTGGATACGCAGCCGATCGGGTGTATCGAGGCTGGGGTCGATGTACCAGACATCCGAGATCGGATAGAGACCTCCAGCCTGGACAGGGATGGCCTGCAGGACGTTTGTTCCGAAATCAGGTGGTGTCTCGCCGGTGTGGTCAGCCACCAGTCGCTGGATCGACTGCAGGCGATCGGTGGTCTCGGCCGGCGAAACGATATGTTCCTGAAACAAGACCGAGCGATCGTCCTTGTCCTGTTGATCCTCAACCGCGTCGGCCGGAGGACGTGTTGCAGATCCACCTTGGAGCGTATGGGGCTCGCTTGCAGATGTTCTGGATGTCTCCGTCGTCCGCGGTGTGGATGCTGACGGCGGCGGTGCGACCGTCGATGGCAATGTTGGCTGGCTCGTGGGTGCCTGTCCGGTAGTCGCCGTGCTGGACGTGTTGTTGGGGTCACTATTCAGCAGTTGCCAGCGCTTCTCGGAATCGGTGATCTCGAATGCCAGCGTGTCATAGTCCACCCCGAGCAAATCGGCCATTTGACCGATCAGCTCATCCTGTACTCGCTGCGCCGCAAAGCTCCCTGGGGAGTCAAATACCATCAGGACGTCCTGGAACAGCGTCGCAAAATCAATGCTCGCACTGTTTCTGGTCATGCGCGCATCCCAGATCCGGGAACCGGCCCTACGCAGGCTGGTCAGTTGCTCGACTTGGGGGCGTCCGAGGCCGGCATAGAGCACGTTCGGTATCGCTGGCAGCAGGAACTGGATCGCCTCCTGCATGCGGCTGATGTGGGGTTGGGGCACGGGGTAGCCATCAGCCTTGAGGCGTCGGGCAAGCTCTGATTGCGACAGCGATTTACCATCCTCTTGCTCATAGAGCTCACGGACTTTTTCGATGCCCAGGGCACGTTCGATGAACGACAGGCCGCCGTGAAGTTCGTTCTCGACCAAATGTCCCGTCAGGGCAACGATCTCGCCACGCTCCGGCCATGGGCGGAACAGGCAGCCGATACGGAAGAATCGCTCGTCTTTGCTCTCACTCCAAAGATCGCGCAGTATCGCCAGGCGCGTGTTGCCGCCGTTACGGATGATGTAGTGATCGGCACCAGGGCGTCGGGTGATCGGCGGCGGGGCATCCAGCCCACGCTGGCGGATGGACGCTTTGATCTCCTCGTACAGCGGATTGCGCGTCAGCCTCGGATCGAGCTCATAGGAGCGTAACTGGTCCAGCGTCACCACCATTGGCGTGTCGGCGATCGGATCGCTCATCGAACTCGCTACCGGGCCGTTGCGTGTGAAACCATCGCTCAGGAGCTTGCTGGCGATGTCTTCTGGGGAGACATCAGTCATGGTCGGCTCCCTCTTGATCGGGGTGCTCGACCACTGTGGCGTGACGTTGTGCGCGCCGCAGCATGGCGCGCGCATTGCGTTCTGCCCGGTGATCGCTGGCTGTCGCGCTGGTATAAATCGGCGGTAAGCCCGGCTTGACGAATTTCAGGTGCCCGCCAGGTGTTCGGGAGACATTCCAACCCTCGCTCAGGGCATGTTCAATCAGTGGCAGTAGTCGCTTGTGGCCACGGGCCAGTTCATGGGCGTTCAACATGAGAATGTCTTCCCTCAAACTTCCCGGTGACCAGAGCGAACTGTTCCTGCCATTGCGGGCACAGTTCGCTGGCCAGCCCGCGGACAATGTCCAGTGCGGCTGCCGCGACTCGGCCAGTGGGCCGTCGGTGCTCAACCCGGTGGACCGGCAAACCACGCGTTGCCGCTCGGGGAAATGCCTCGATTGCAGGAATCTCGGTACGCAGGACGTGAACCCCTTCCTGATCTCGGTAGATCAAACGCAGTGTCTGCTGGATCAGCTTTGCATTGGCTGACACAGCAGGTACGCGGTTGAGCAGGAGATGAAGGTGTGGCGGGTTAATGCCCAGATGCCTATAGGGGGCGATGTCTTCGATGAGCTGCAGAGTGCCTCGGCGCATTTCACGCGCGGCGAGGATTTCGGGGGTGACGGGCGAGACCGCCTGTTCGGACGCCAGCACGGCCATCTCGAGCAGCACACTGCGAGCGCCTTGAGTATCGAGTAGCACCAGGTCGTAGTGCGGCTGAAACACCGGTAGCAGGTGCCGCAGTCGAAGCCGCCCATCCGGGGCATGCAGCAAGAGGGTGTTCAACTGCCGATGCGCGTCATTGGACAGAATCACGTCCAGCCGGTCTATGACGGTGCGCGATACCAGGCGCGCAATGTCGCGCTCGTTGAATGCCAGCAGCTCATAGATCCCGCATGGAGCGCGACGGGCAAGCTCGTAGTAGGATGACAGCGTCGGCTGCATATCAAGATCAAGCAGCAGAACCCTTAGGCCGGCATCGGCGATAAAGCCGCCGAGGTTCGCGGCTACGGTGGTTTTTCCTACACCGCCTTTGGTCGAGATAACAGAAATCACCTGCATGACGTGCTCCTCTTTGGCAAGGAATGGGGAGCTCAGTCAGGCGCGTTCTTTAAGGCGGTCAGTGATCCACTGGTCGATCTCAGTGGAGTCCCAGCCAACGGCACGGACGCCAAGTTTTATGGCTTTGGGGAATTGTCCCGCCTTCATGAGGCTGTAAAGATAGGCACGTTTGAAGCCTGTCTTGGCCTCGACTTCAGGCCGGCGGAGAATGCGTCGCTCCGCAATCGGAGCCGAGTTCTGTTCAGACATAATGGTCACTCCTTAATGCTCAGTGGCACGTGTTGGGCGTGACCCGTATTGAATCGATGTCACCACTGGAGCACATCAAACAATAGGATTGTGCTGACCATCGTATTCATTGCTTCGTCATTGAAGCTAAGGCTGCGAGGCGAAGCATTGCGGCCAACGCTATCCGTGGAACTGACACTATTAAAAGGTTCAGCGTTTTGATAAATAGTCCGTCGGGCGTTGGCTCGTTGTTCAATTTAGTAGCAACTGAATACGGCATTTTTCGTCATCTAGACGACAAAAAAAGTCGGTCATTAATGGCGGGGTGCGATTGACAAGCGCTACCAGCTCCAACGCTTGTGCATGAGCAGGCGCCTCCCCAACTGAATTCAATGGCCGCCCCCTTTATCTCGCGATGATGAAGGGGATATTTGAGACTTGCACCAGACAAAAATGTATGGAACTTAATGTGAGAGCCCAGTGCTGAGCATGGAATGATCATCGTCACTCATTGGTCATGCTGCCCCCGATGTGTTGCGCTCTTTTAATGAAGCGTTCCAGCTCTGCTGAAATTGGCCTCTCCGGTACAACGATGAATGTTGCCGTGTCGGGGATAGCGTCGATAACCGGCCGAACAATGACGTCAGGGTGGTTGTAAATGGAAAGCTGCGATTCCAACCCGATACCAATGCCATAGCCAGCGGCCACCAGCATCATCATTGGCTCATGACCAGAAACATGTTCAGCAATATTGGGGGAGGGCAACGAATCGTCCTCAAACCAATGATTAATGACGTTGTGTCCTCCGGCGCAACGTTCAGGATGGCAAAGAATCAACGGGTAGCGGAGTGCTTCCCCAAGAGGCACTTTATCCAGGGAAAGCAGCGGATGGTGAGTGGGAATAGCGATGGCAGGGCGTTCGACCCACACCCTTAACTTTGTGAAGCCATTGGTGGCGACTGTGCTGTCGACAGTGAAACCCGCATCTATCTCGTCATGGGCAAGAGCCTTATGCATCTCGTTGACGGTCATTTCCACGATCCGAATCTCGGTGGCAGGTTCCTCTTCACGGCATCGAGCCAGCAGCTGTGTCAGCCGAGGCTGAGCCAGGCTATCGGCGATGGCTATACGTACCCGGCCACGATAGCCCTGGGAGGCCGATTGCACGCGCGTCAGGGCGTTATCCATGAAGGCAAGGACGCGGCGCGCCTCCTCACGGAAAACCTCCCCTGGCCAAGTCAGCTGTATACGCCCCTTGGTGCGATGGAGCAGTCGGACACCGAGATAGGACTCAAGATCTCTTATGGCTCTGGACAACGGGGAAGGTTCGATGTGAACTCTGGCCGCCGCACGAGCAAAGCTTTGCTCTTCAGCGACGATCAGGAAATAGCGCAGGTGACGTATCCTCATGGTGCATCTTCCTTGTTGGTTGTTGACCTGTGCTTTGACCGCGAGCAGTGCCCTGTTATTCGCGCACGGGTAGTGGTTTCGGTGAGCTGCTGTGTGATTCAGTCCACAAGTTTTGACGCAGCCGAAGCTGACACGTACAGGTCGCAACCGTGTGACTGCTTCCTGAACTGAAGTGTTGATCCTACCGGCGTCTCTACGTGCCCCCCAATGTTGATGTCCAACATTTCGGGGTCAGATCACCGAAGGCCGACCCCAGCTTTCCGCTCCAAGGCCGCCCGAAGATGATCTACCTGGACAATGGCCCGGTGGCCAAGCGCCGCGTCTTCCAGAACGTCATGCAGGCACTGGACATCGAGTGGCAGACGCACATTCCCGCCGGCAGGCAAGGATGGCACACGCACTACGACCCGCTCGAAGGGCAAGGTTGAGCGGCCATTTCGCACAGTGAAGGAAGCCCACGAAACGCTGTATCACTTCCACAAGCCGGAAACTGAAGCGCAAGTCAACGAATGGCTGATGCGTTACCTGGTACGCACCTACAAGGGGAGCCTACAGAATTCGGAAAAAATCGTACGCTAAGGTTTTCCGACTTACCGTAGCGGCCTGAATTTCCCCTCTTCCAGCTTGCGACTCTGCCGCCAGACGTAGTCGCCGGTCAGGTTGATGTGCTCCCAGCCCAACGGCGATAGGTATTGATACAGGTCGGTATTCACCGGTTTTCCGGTGTCAGTCAGCCCTTGGGTTGCGCGTTCCAGGTAGACCGTGTTCCACAGCACAATAGCAGCGGTCACCAGGTTCAGTCCGCTGTCCCGGTAGCGCTGCTGCTCGAAGCTCCGATCCCTGATTTCACCTAGGCGGTTGAAGAACACCGCCCTGGCGGAGGGCATTGCGTGCTTCGCCCTTGTTGAGTCCTGCATGCACACGGCTGCGTAGCTCGACACTTTGCAGCCAGTCCAAGATAAACAGAGTGCGCTCGATCCGGCCCAGCTCCCGCAGGGCCACGGCCAGGCCGTTCTGGCGTGGATAGCTGCCAAGCTTGCGCAGCACCAATGAGGCAGTGACAGTACCCAGCTTGATCGACGTGGCCAGACGCAGAATCTCGTCCCAGTGGGCACGGATGTGCTTGATGTTCAGCGTGCCGCCGATCATTGGGCGCAGCGTCGGGTAAGGCTGCCGCCGGCGATGCGAATGCTCAGTTACGTGTGGATGGGATCATGCCGAGATAAGGAAAAATTAGGACATTAGACCTGTAATGGCATGATTTACTTGGCTTTTTATGGATCGTCATTTCACGCAAACAAAACGCAAGTCGGGGTGAAGATCATGCCCATGACTTCCGGCGCTCATTCATTACCCGGGTGATCGAAGAACATGATCTGTCGATCGCCCAAAAACTGGCCCATCACACCAATATCCAGACCACCGCCAGCTACGACGTGTGCGACGATAACGAAAGGCGCAGGGCCATTGATCGCTTTGACCTCTAGCCGCTGCCGAGGCACGAGGCTGCGATCGGGCGCGAAGCGGTCGTAAAAATCCTGAAGGCAACGCAGGTTTCGGACCTGCTGCGGCCCCTTCAGGACCGTTCGCAGCCTCGTGCCTCGGCAGCGGCTACAGAATTCAATAGTGGCCGTATGATGGGCGCAGATGCTTATGCTAATAGACAGGTACAAGTTGTCATCCCTATGCTGGCGGCGACTTTATAAAAAATAATCAAAAAAGCCATGAACCGCACTGCTTACTTCTGCGGGCTACGCAAGTGGCTCGCCCGGCCGCACCGCAGCCTGGTGGCGCGCTATACCTTGCTGTCCGTATTGGTGATGGGCATTGCCCTCATCACGCTGGCGGTGCTCTATGAGCAATTGGCCAAGGATTTGCTCAATCGCCTGACCGGTGAACGTCTGGACGCCCAGGCGCTGTCCACGGCCAACCGCTTGTCGTCGTTTCTCGATGACCGTTTCTACCAGCTCTCGGCATTGTCCAATCACCCGAACATGCCGGGGTTTATCGCCGATCAGTCTGGCCCTGGCAGTGACGTGGACTCATTGCTCAAGCTCGAAGCGGACTTACCGTTCCTCTATGGCGTGCTGTTTTTCGATGAGCACGACCTCTTGATCAATGTGCTGCCGGGGCAAGCCGCCTCCGGCGAGCCCTATTGGACCAACACTCATTGGTCCATCGCCGGTCTGCCGATCCAGTGGGTGGGTGACATCGAGGTGATTGGGCCGTTGCTCGCCGAACCCGGGCGCTCCGGTGGCTTTTTGATCCGCAAGACGATCCGCAATGGCCGCACCGATCACCGCGTGCGCATCGCCTTGCACCTGCGCCTTGCTTCGCTGACCGAGCTGCTGGTCAGTGCCGGGATGAGCGGGGTGGTTGCACCGTTGCTGCGGGTGCCGAGCGGTGCCTTTATCGACCCCACCGGGCGCGCGGTCGAGGCGCCTAAGCAGTGGCGTGATGGCCCGCAGATCATCCCCGGCTGGCAACTGGTGTTCAGTGTGCAGCCGGGGGCTATCCTCAAGCCGTTGAACGATGCGCGTTGGTGGTTGTACTGGGTGGCCGCCGGTTTTATCGCGTTTATCCTCGTTGTGTTTTTTACCCTGTCCCGGCAGCTGCGTTCGCGGGTCAGCACCTTGTTGCAGGGCGCTCATCAGTTGTCCATGGGCGACCTGAGTTATCGCCTGGCCGAACAGCCCCGTGACGACGAAATCAGCCATGTGGCGCGGGCATTCAACGTGATGGCCGCGCGCCTGGCCGACGTGCTGGAAAACACCGTGCGCACGGAAAACCTGGCGGTATTGGGGACTTTTGCCACCGGCGTGGCCCATGAGGTGCGCAATCCCCTGGCGACCATGAAAACCACGGTGCAAGCCTTGCTGCGTCGTGAGGAGGAGCCCGAACGACGCCACTTGCTGACCGACCTGGGCAAGGAGATCGACCGCCTGTCCCACGTCACCAGCGATCTGCTGGAATACGGCAGGCCGCACCCGGCTCAACCCAAGGTGGTGGCCGTGGCGCCGTTGTTCGAACAGATCGCCCGGCTGGTGGCGCCGAATGACCTGCAATTGCTGTGCAAGACAGAACCCGGCTTGCAGTTGTACGTCGACCCGGATCAGATCCGCCAGATACTGCTCAACCTGTGTTTGAATGCCTTCCAGGCCTGCGACAACCAAAGCCCCGTGCACCTGTGTGCCCAGGCGTGGGATGGGCAGGTGCGGGTCATGGTCATTGACCAGGGTTGCGGTATCTCCGAGGCGGACTTGCAACGCATCCGCCAACCGTTTTTTACCTCCAAGGCGCGGGGCACCGGGCTGGGGCTGAGCATCAGTCAGCAACTGCTGGAAGCCAACGGTGCGCGCATGGACATTATCAGCACGCTTGGCGTAGGGACTCAGGTGATCCTGGACTTTCCCCACGCCCCCAGGGAATGAGGCGAAGTAAACCACCGATGTCTGACATTCACGTTTTGATCGTTGATGACGAAGAGGCGCTGGTGCGCTCCCTCAGCTATGCCCTGCGCGGCGAAGGCATGCGCATCAGCACGGCCGGCAGCGGCGAGGCTGCACTGGAATTGCTGGCGGGGAACACCACCGACATCGACATCGTGCTGCTTGACCTCGGGCTGCCGGGCATCGATGGCATGGCCACTTTGGACGGTTTACGCCAGCGTCACGTACAACTGCCGGTGATCATGATTTCCGCTCACGGCGACACCCGCGCCGCCGTACAGGCGGTGAAAAGCGGCGCCACCGACTACCTGACCAAACCTTTCGAACTGGATGACCTGCTGGCGACCATCGCCAGCACCCTGTCGCTGGCCAACCACGAAGAGCCCACAGTGGTGGTCAGCGGTGAACTGGCCGCCGGGCTGCTTGGGCACAGCCCGGCGATGGGCGCCTTGCACGCAGCGGTGGGGCGCATTGCCCGTAGTTCCGCGACGCGGATTTTGCTGCTGGGCGAATCCGGCACCGGCAAAACCTTGGTCGCCCAGGCCCTGCACAACCATAGCGGGCGGGGCGGGCATTCGTTTATCGAGGTCAACTGCGCGGCGTTGCCGGAGCAGTTGATTGAGGCCGAGTTGTTTGGCTCGGAAAAGGGCGCGTATACCGGTGCCCACCAGAAGCGTGCCGGGCTGGTCAGTCAGGCGAATGGCGGCACCCTGTTCCTCGATGAGATCGGCGAACTGCCGTTGGCGCTGCAAGCCAAACTCCTGCATTTTCTGGAGAACGGCAGTTACCGTGCCGTGGGTGCCAGTGCCGCGAGCAGCGCTGATGTGCGAGTAGTCGCGGCGACCAATCGGGATCTGGCCGATGACGTGCAATCGGGGCGGTTTCGCGAAGACCTGTTCTATCGCCTGAACGTTATCACCCTGGATATTCCGGCACTGCGCGAACGCGGTGAAGACGTGCTGTTGCTGGCCCAGCATTTTGCCCGGCGCCAGGCCGTGGAGGAGGGGGTAGAACCGATCCGCTTCCTGCCGGACAGCGCCCAGGCATTGGCCCGTCACCGCTGGCCCGGGAACGTACGCGAGCTGAAGAACCTGGTAGAACGCCTGACTATTCTTTCGCCGGGGCAGGCGATCACCGTGGCGATGCTGCCAGCGCCGCTGCAAGGCCCGCAGGTCGAGCCGCTGGTGCTGGGCGAGCAACTGGAGCGCGCCGAGCGTGATCTGGTCACCGATGCTCTGAGCCGCGCATCGGGCCATAAAGGTCTGGCAGCGGGCCTGTTGGGTATTTCCCGGCACGCGCTCAAGCGTCGCCTGCAACGCCTGGGGCTGGATCGCTCCACTGAGCGGTAACCGCTCAATACCGCGCGCAGGTTGAGCGCTAAGCGCTCAACGCCACGTGGGCACCGCTCAAAGCAGCATACCCATGTGAGAGCGAGCCTGCTCGCGATAGTGTTGTTCCCGCCAACATCCCCGATGAATGTGACTTCGTCATCGTAGGAACGCCGCCCGGAGCCAGCTCGCTCACACGAAAATCCGTCTGTGCCAGCGTCCTGGCACACCCTTTGCTCTATCCCTCTGGCTAACTAACAAGAGGCGTTGCCAACGCCCTAAAGGATTTCTATGTCACTGCCACGACCATGGTTTCATTGCGCGCTCACATTGGGCGGTCTGCTGCTGAGCGTTGTTGCCTCAGCCCAGGTCGGCCGCGTGGAGTTGGGCGCGGCCGCCTCCCAGGCGGACCTGACCATGGGTTGCCTGTACCCGATGACCGAGCGCGCAGTGATCTACGGCCAGGACAGCATCGCCGGGATTCAGCTCGCCCTCGGCGAGTTGCAGGCCCAGCGCGAGGCCGGCCAGCAAGTGCCGCGCCTGCGGGTGATTATCGACGACGACCAGTCCAAGGCTTCCTACGGCGTAGGCCTTGCTAAAAACTTTATCCACCAGGACGGTGTGCAAGTGCTGTGCGGCATGGTCTCGTCCGGCGTGGGCCTGGCGGTCAGCCAGTTGGCCAAGCGCGAGAAGGTGTTGATGATCGGCACCGACCATGCGTCCTCGCGCATGCCCCTGGAAAACGGCCACCCGTACTACTTCCGGGTCACCAATGACACCTGGACCTCGATGGCCGCCGGTGCCCGCTACCTGCAAGCCCTGCAACAACAAACCGGCTGGAAACGCTTGGCGTTCATCGGCCCGGATTACGAATACGGCCATGTGTCCCGTGATGACTTGCACGAAGCCTTTGCCCAACTGGGGGTTAAGTTTGAGGACGTCACCGAGCTCTGGCCACGCCTGTATGAGCCTGACTATTCGGCCTATATCGCCGCCCTGGAACAAGCCAAGCCCGACATCATTGTCTCGGCCCTGTGGGGCGGTGACTTCCACGCCTTCGTCAAGCAGGCGGCCGGCACCCAATTGTTCGCCACGTCGCGCCTAGCCAACTTCGACACCGGTGGCAACTACGATTTCCTGGTGTCCCTGGGCGACAAAGCACCGCCCGGGCTGATCCTCTCGGCGCGGCACCACAACAACTGGCCGGACACGCCGCGCAATCGCTCCTTTGTCGAGCGCTTCCAGGCCTTGAACGGTCGCTACCCGACCTACGCCGCCCAAGGCGCCTATACCGGGGTCATGGTGCTGGCCAAAGCCTACGAAAAAGCCGCGGGCAGCACTGACACCCAGGCGTTGATCCGTGCCCTGGAGGGTTTGGAGATCGCCCTGCCGGAAGACCCGCCCGGGTTTGTCTCGCGGATCGACCCACAAACCCACCAGATCCAGCAGACCCAGGCCATCGGCACACCGGTACTCAACAACGACTACCCGCCCGCCAAGGCCATGCTGGGCAATTGGGCGGTGTATTCCGCCCAGGAACTGCAGCAAAGCAGCGCCACCATCAAACGTCGCATGGCCGCTGAAAGCCCTGGCTCGAAAAACAGCCGTCCCGAGAGTCCTTAGTCAACTCATTAATCGACAGTGGAAGCACAGATGAACAACTATAAGAAAAGCGCACTGAAACACCCTTTGACCTTAGCCATTACCGCTGGCTTGGCACTGTCCATGGGCTCCTCGGCCATGGCTGCCGAGAACGGCAAGTTCCGCATCGGCGTGGTGACTTTTCTATCGGGTCCAGCAGCCGGGCCGTTCGGCGAGCCCTCCGCGAACGCCGCCAAAGTGCTGGTGGAAGGGCTAAACAAAGGCAAGCTCCCGGTGCCTTACAACACCATCGGTATCAACGGTGCCGAAATCGAGGTGGTGATCATCGACGAGGCGGGCGGCGCGGCCAAACAGGTCGAAGAGTTCCGTAACCTGGTGCAGCGCCAGAAGGTTGATGCGGTGGTTGGCTACATTTCTTCCGGTGACTGCTTGGCCATTGCGCCTGTGGCCGAAGAACTGGGTGCCATGACCGTGTTCTACGATTGCGGCACTTCCCAGTTGTTCAACGAAGACAAGACCCCGCAATTCGTGTTCCGCACCAGCCTCGATGCGGCCGTGGACAATATCGGCGCCGCCCGTTACCTGACCAAGACCCGCCCGGACGCGCAGAAAGTTGCCGGCATCCAGCAGAACTACGCCTGGGGCCAGGACAGCTGGAACGACTTCACCCACTCCATGGAGCAGTTGATGCCCAAGGCCAAGGTGGTCGAGTCGCAGATGCCGAAGGTCTTCCAGGGCCAATACGGCGCGGAGATTTCCGCACTGTCGGTCAAGCGTCCGGACATCATCCACTCCAGCTTCTGGGGCGGCGACATGGAAGCCCTGGTGTTGCAAGCCAACGCCCGTGGCCTGCTGGAAGACGCCACCGCCGTGCTGACCTGCGGCGAGTCTGCCCTGGACCGCTACAAGGACCAGGCGCCGAACGGCATGATTATCGGCGGTCGGGGCCCGTTCGGTGCGTTCGCGCCGGATAACGAACTCAATCGCTGGTTCAAGGACAAGTACCAAACCGCGTACAACACCGCGCCGACTTACCCCGCGAGCAAAATGGCCCAGGCCATTCTCGGACTCAAGCACGCGGCGGAAAACGCCAAGGTTGAATCGGGCAAGATCCCGGCGCCGCTGGAAATCGCCAAGGCCTTCAAGGGCGCGACCTTTGAATCGGTGTCCGGCACCGTACAAATGGCCCGCGCCGGCGGCCATCAGGCCATGCAGGGCATTTCCTATGGCGAGTACCAGTACGACAAGGCCAGTAAGAAAGGCAGCGTGCAAAACGTCATCGCTTTCTCTGGTGAGTGCGTGACCCCACCGGACGGCACCACCGCTCTGGAGTGGATCAAGGCTGGCTTCCCCGGTGCCCAGTGCAACTGATCAACCTCGCTTGATTGATCCGAAGTGGCGGCCCTGTGGCGCCGCCACCTTTTTGCCAAGGTAGGACCTCTATGATGAGTCTTTTCGCGGTGCTGATTGACGGCACCATCTATGCCTCGTGGCTGTTTCTGGTCGCGGCCGGGCTGACGGTGATCTACGGGGTCATGCGGATCCTGAACATGGCCCACGGTAGCTTCTATGCCATTGGCGCCTACACCGCCGCCTCGCTGGTGGGCTGGTATTTCAATAACGGCATCGGCCCAGTCTGGGCCGGTTACCTGCTGATGCTTGGCTGTGCCCTGGTGGCTGGGCTGATCGTCGGCCTGATTATCGAGCGCGGCCTGCTCAAGTTCATGTACGGCCGCGACGAAGTGCTGATGGTGATCATCACCTACGCGCTGCTGCTGGTGTTGGAAGACACCATGAAAATGATCTGGGGCGTGAACCCCTATTTCGCCTATCAACCCTATGCCGAAATGGGCCGCAGCGCCCTGGCCGGATTGAAGGTGTCCAATTACGACCTGATGCTGGTGGGTGTGTCGCTGGTGCTCGGGCTGGGCTTGTACCTGTGGCTGGAACGCACCAACCAGGGCAAGGTCCTGCGGGCTGTGATCCACGACCGCGAAGTGGCCATGGCCATGGGCGTGAACGTCAAGCGCATGTTCACCCTGGTCTTTGTGCTGGGCACCATGCTCGGCACCTTGGCTGGTGCCTTGACTGCTCCGGCGATTTCAGTGGTGCCGGGCATGGGCGTGGAAATCATCGTCCTGGCCTTCGCCGTGGTGGTCATCGGTGGCATGGGCAGTATCGAAGGCGCGGCAGTAGGCGCCTTGCTGGTGGGACTGAGCCGTGCGGCGGCGGTGCACTACGCGCCGGAATTCGAACTCTTTGTGATTTACGGCGTCATGGCGCTGGTTCTGGCGGTACGTCCGCAAGGCCTGTTCGGCCGCGTGCTTGCGAGGAAAATCTGATGCGCCTGGATAAAACCGAACTGATTCTACTGGCGGTTGCAGCGTTACTGGCCGCCGGTGGCTGGATTGCCCCGCAATGGCTGGTGTTCCTGCTGACCATGGCGCTGGCCAAGGCCATGGTGGTGCAAGGCGTGGTGATGCAGATGCGCGCCGGCCTGGTGACCTTTGGTCAGGGCCTGTTCTTCTGTGTCGGTGGCTACGCCGTGGGCATGAGCGGGCACTTCCTCAACATCAGCGACCTGGCCCTGCTGTTGGTGATCGGCGTTGGCGCGGCGGTGCTGCTGGCGATGATTCTGGGTCTGCTGATGACCCGCTATCGGGAGATTTTCTTTGCCATGCTATCGCTGGCGTTCTCGATGATCCTCTACGGCGTGCTGGTGAAAAGCTCGGCCCTGGGCAGTACCGACGGCTTCAACGTCAAGGCCTGGACACTGTTTGGCTGGTCGCCGGCTTCCGGGCAGGGGCCGCTGGCGCTGTTCATGATCATCATTGCCTGCTCGGCGGTACTGGCGGTGTTGCTGCATCGCTACAGCCGCAGCAGCGCCGGGATGATGTGCGAAGCCATCCGTGAAAACGAAGTGCGGGTCGAGTACCTCGGCCAGTCCCCGCGCTGGGTGCTGTACATGAACTACGTCGCAGCCGCGGCGGTATCGGCATTGGGTGGTGGTTTCATGGCGCTGTCCGCCGGGCATATCGACCCGGAAATGGCCTACTGGATCACCTCCGGCGAGTTCGTGTTCATCGCCTTGCTCGGCGGCACCGCCCACGTGGCCGCCCCCTTTATCGCCGCCATAGTGTTTGCCGTGGTGCGCACTTACGCCATCGAACTGGTGCCCCATAGCTGGCAGATGATCCTGGGCTTCACCTTGTTGGCGATCATCGTGTTCCTGCCCAAGGGCTTGTGGAGCCTATTTACCGGTAACGCCAGGAGGGCCAAAGCATGACCTGCATTCTCGAAACCCAGGGCCTGTGCAAAGAGTTCGGCGCCGTCACTGCGGCCAAGGACGTCAATGTGCGGATCAACAAAGGGGAAGTGGTCGGTGTAATCGGCTCCAACGGCGCCGGCAAGACCACCTTCATCAATATGGTCACGGGTTACTTGAAGCCGAGCCGGGGCGAGATCCTCTTCAATAACCAGTCGATCATTGGCCGCACGCCACGGGCGATTACCCGCTCGGGCATGGCCCGTTCGTTCCAGGTCGCCCAACTGTTCCCGCAATTGAGCGTGCTGGACAACCTGCTGATCGCGGTGGCGGCGGCAGAAAGTCCGTTTCCAGCGCTGCTGGCGCCCGTGCGCAGCGCCGCACGGATCGCCCGCGCCGACGCCATTCTCGCAGAGTTCGGCATACCGCAATGGCGCGACACCCTGGTCACGGCGGTGCCGCAAGGGGTGCGCAAACTCATCGACATCGCCATGGCGTTGATCGGTGACCCACAGATGTTGCTGCTCGACGAGCCCACCAGCGGTGTCAGCGCCGAAGAGAAAACCGCGCTGATGGACACCGTGATGCGGGTAGTCGCCGAACATCAAGTGACCGTGCTGTTCGTCGAACATGACATGGACGTGGTACGCCGCTATGTGTCGCGCATCCTTGCGTTCTACAGCGGTGAAGTCCTGGCCGACGGCGCCCCGCAAGAGGTGTTGGCCAATGCTCGGGTGCAGGAGTTCGTCACCGGCGGCGCCAAAGCCCACGACAAGGCCCACGACAAGGCGCAAAGGAGGGCCGTGAAATGAGCCTGGAAATTCGCAATCTCAACGTGTCGATTGAAGGCATACCGATCCTCAATGACGTGTCGCTGTACGTAGGCCCCGGGCAAATGGTCGGCTTGATCGGCCACAATGGCGCCGGCAAGACCACCTTGATCCGCGCCATCATGGGGTTGTTGCCCACTGACACCGGCGAAATGTTTTTCGATGGGCAGGACCTCTGCGCGCAACCGGCCTTTACTCGTGCGGCGACGGGTATCAGCTACTTGCCGGAAGACCGGCGCCTGATCCCGGCGCTGACCGTGGAAGAGAACATCATGCTGCCGGTGTGGGCCAATAAACTGGCCGACAGCAAGCAGCGCCTGGAATGGGTCTACGGTCTGATTCCGGAAATCGCCCAGTTCCGTGACCGCAAGGCCATGCAGTTGTCCGGTGGCCAGCAGAAGCTGGTGGCTTTGGCCCGCGCGCTGATGCCGGGCAACCAGTTGCTGATTCTGGACGAACCTTTCGAGGGTGTGGCGCCGGTGTTGTCCCGGCGTTTGAGCGAGGTGATCGCAAAACTGGGCCAGGAAGGCCTGTGCGTGCTGATCTCCGAATCCGATGACACACACTCTGCCGACCTGGTCGATGCGTTGTTCCGCATCGAGCGCGGCAGCGTGACAGCAGGGTAGGGCAGATAAATGTCGACGTTTAACTTTGAAACCACGCCTCGGGTGATTTGCGAGATCGATGGCGCATTACGCCTGGGCACCTTGTGCCGCGAGCTGAAGGCCGAGCGGGTATTGCTGGTCAGCGATCCGGGGCTGTTGCGCGCCGGTTTGCTGGATGCACCCTTGCGGGCCCTACGCGAAGCCGGGGTCGAAGCGACGCTGTACAGCGATGTGCAGGCCGATCCGCCGTCGGAATCGGTGCAGGACGCGGTGGATGCCGCGCGTAACTGCCGTGCCCAAGCAGTGATCGGCCTGGGTGGCGGCAGCTCCCTGGACACCGCGAAGTTGGTGGCCTTGCTCTGTGGCCGCGAACAGGCGCTGGAGTCGATCTACGGTATCAACCTGGCCCAAGGCCCGCGCTTGCCATTGATCCAGGTGCCGACCACGGCGGGTACGGGCTCGGAAGTGACGGCGGTGGCGATTGTCACCACCCCCAGTCATGAGAAGAAGGGCGTGGTCAGCCCATTGTTGTATCCGGATATCGCGCTGCTGGATGCCCGCCTGACCGTTGGCTTGCCTGCTGCCGTCAGCGCCATGACCGGTGTCGATGCCATGGTCCATGCCATCGAGGCGTACACCAGCGTGCACAAGAAGAATGTGCTGTCCGATGGCCTGGCAGTGCAGGCGTTGCGCCTGCTGGCGGGCAATCTGGATCGGGTCCTGGCCGAGCCGGGTGATTTGCAGGCCCGTTCCGACATGCTCCTGGGCTCGATGCTCGCGGGCATGGCCTTTGCCAACTCGCCGGTGGCGGCGGTGCATGCGCTGGCGTATCCGTTGGGCGGCCACTTCCATGTACCCCACGGTTTGAGCAACGCCCTGGTGCTGGTGCCGGTGCTGAACTTCAATCGTCCCGCAGCCTCGGCGTTGTACGCGCAACTGGCGGCGGCGGTGCTGCCGGGGCAGCGCTTTGCCAGCGAGGCACTGGCCTGCGATGCCTTCATTGAGTTCATGACCCGGTTGGTGGAACGCATGCCATTTGCCCAGCGGCTGCGGGACGTGGGCGTGACTGCCGACGACCTGGATCGCCTGACTGATGACGCGATGAAGGTCGAGCGCCTGCTCATCAATAACCCGCGTCCGGTAACCCGCGACGATGCCCGCGCCATTTATGCCTCGGTGCTGTAAACAGAGAGGATTGACCGATGAATTATGAATTCAGAAGCGTGCCGCGCATTGTCTGCGAAGCGGGCGCGTTGCACAGCGTGGGCACGGAACTCAAGGGCCTCGGTGCACAACGGGTGATGCTGGTGTGCGATCCGGGCATCGTCAGCCTCGGCTTTGCAGGCAAGGCCCAGGCGGCGCTGGAAGCGGCTGGCTGCGCGGTCACTGTGTTCGACCAAGTGGTTCCCGATCCGTCGTCCGCCGTGGTCAAGGAGGCCGCCGAGCAGGCACGTCAATTCAAGGCCGATGGCGTGCTGGGCCTCGGTGGCGGCAGTTCCCTGGACGCCGCCAAACTGGTGGCTTTACTGATTAACAGCGAACAGCCCCTGGAAGATCTGTATGGCACCGACAAAGCCCAGGGGCAGCGGGTGCCGCTGGTGTTGGTGCCGACCACGGCAGGCACCGGCTCGGAAGTGACCTGGGTCTCCGTCATCACTGACGAGCAACAGCGCAAGCAAGCGGTGTATTCGCCGCAACTGATGCCGGACGTGGCGGTGCTCGACCCGCTGCTGACACTCGGTCTGCCGGCCAAGGTCACCGCTGCCACCGGCCTGGACGCCATGGTTCATGCCATCGAGGCCTACACCAGTCGCACCCGCAAGAACCCTATTGCCGATGGCCTGGCCACCGCAGCCCTGGGGTTGCTGGGCGCCAACCTGCGCAAAGTGCTGGCCAACGGTCAGGACGTAGCGGCGCGTACGGCGATGCTGCAAGGCTCGCTGATGGCGGGCATGGCTTTCGTCAACGCCTCGGTGGCGGCGATCCATGGGTTGGCCTATCCGCTGGGGGCGCGTTTTCACATTCCCCACGGCCACGCCAATGCCCTGGTGATGGCGCCGGTGCTGCGCTTCAACCTGAGCGCGGCGCAAAGCCAATACGCGGAGCTGGCGGCGTACCTGTTGCCTGATCGCCATTTCGAGCACGAGGCCGATGCCGCGCAAGCGTTTGTCCAGGCCATTGAAACGCTGGTGGCCGCCAGCGGCCTGGAAACCCGCCTGTCGAAACTCGAGGTAGACGAACCCGCCCTCGCCGAGATGGCCAACGCGGTGGTGCTGAACCTGCGTCGCCTGATCGACAGCAATCCCAAGGACATGACCGAGCAGGACGTAGAAGCCCTCTACCGCAGCATCTTCTAACCGACTGACGCGCATCGCCTGCTAACAGGCGGTGTACTGAAGGGGTACGCACCCTAATTTGAGGGGCCGTATCAGCTTGCCCTCCCTTTTTTCACCTCGTCTGTCAACGCAGAGGGGAGGGTTTTGTGCGCTTTTTAACCATGAGAATAAAAATAATGAACTGCAGCAGTAAAACTATCCGCATGCTTACACCTGTCGTGAGCACCCATGCTCTCGGACTGGCGCTGGCCGTGTTTGCCTTTCCGGCCCTGGCCGAGGGTTTCTTCGAGGACGCCAAGGCGAGCCTGACGGCGCGCAACTTCTACATCAATCGCAACTTCACCAATCCGGCTTATCCGCAGAGCAAGGCTGAGGAGTGGACCCAGAGCTTTATCCTGGACGCCAAGTCCGGCTTTACCCAGGGGACGGTGGGTTTCGGTGTCGACGTGCTGGGGCTGTATGCGCTCAAGCTCGATGGTGGTCGCGGCACCGACCAACACCCAATTGTTACCGGTGCATGAGGATGGCCGTCCTGCCGATGATTTTGGGCGATTGGGCGTGGCGTTGAAGGCTCGGCTGTCAAAAACTGAACTGAAGGTCGGCGAATGGATGCCGGTACTGCCGATCCTACGTTCCGATGACGGCCGCGCCCTGCCGCAAACCTTCCGGGGAGGCCAGGTTACCTCCCAGGAAATCGACGGCTTGACCCTGTATGGCGGGCAGTTCCGGGGTAACAGCCCGCGCAACGACGCAAGCATGGACGACATGTCGATGACCGGTGTCGGCGGCGTTACCTCCGACCGCTTCAACTTTGCCGGTGGCGAGTACAGCTTCAACGGCAAGCAAACCATGATTGGCCTGTGGAATGCCGAGCTCAAGGACATCTACAACCAGCAATTCATCAACCTGGTGCACAGCCAAGCGGTGGGTAGCTGGGTGCTGGGCGCCAATCTTGGCTACTTCATCGGCAAGGAGAGCGGCAGCAAACGGGCAGGGGAGCTGGACAACAAAACCGCCTCCGCCATGCTCTCGGCCAAGTACGGCAGCAGCACCTTTTACCTGGGGTTGCAGAAAGTCAGCGGCGACAACGCCTGGATGCGCGTCAATGGCACCAGCGGCGGCACCCTGGCCAACGACAGCTACAACTCAAGTTACGACAACGCCAAGGAGCGGTCCTGGCAGTTGCGTCACGACTTCAACTTCGCCGGTGTCGGCATTCCTGGCCTGACCCTGATGAACCGCTACATCAGCGGTGAAGACGTGCACACCGCGACTGTGAGCGACGGCAAGGAGTGGGGCAGGGAAAGTGAGTTGGCCTATGTGATCCAGAGTGGCAGCCTGAAAAACCTGTCGCTGAAATGGCGCAACAGCACATTGCGTCGCGATTACAGCAGCCTGGAGTTCGATGAGAACCGTCTGATTATCAGCTACGCCTTCTCGGCGCTATAAGCGCGGTTAGACGCTCTTTTGTTTGGATCAGCAACAGCGTTGCCTCAACTGACCTGGCCTGCGCTTGCCACCAGATCCTGTTGCGTATTCCACGCGGTGAGCGCGGCGATCCGCAAACCTTTCACCAGCGCTTCCAGTGCCATCGAAGGTTGCCCAGGGTCTACGCGGGCTGGGCAAGTAGGGCACATGAATAAAGCCCTAATGCTGGTTGGCGACAATGGAATGCAGGTCGGCGCGGATCAGTGCAGGTTCATTCGCAATTAATGCTGGTTTGCAGGACCGGACAGTCGCAGTTAATCCTGGTCGAAAAGCGCCTTGATTGCAGGTCGGGGCGTTTTCAAATGCAGGTCGTTATAGATAGCGACATCAAAAAAAGCACCTTAGCAGACTGTGTGAAAACCTAGCAATCTGCGCAGCGCTCAAAGAAAATGCTCCGTATCGAAAGATACGGAGCATTTTTCGTTATGGCCTACATCCAAGGAGAGTCCCGCAGCCAGACCAGTCTATTCCCGGTCTCGCTGGAAGAGTTGATCCCTGAGGATCACCTCGTCCGGGTTATTGACCTGTACGTCGCCAAGCTGGATCTGGTGCAACTGGGTTTTGATAAAGCGCTTCCCAAAAGCACCGGTCGCCCCTCTTATGACCCTGCCGATCAGCTAAAACTCTACCTCTACGGCTATTTTCAGCGGATCCGCTCATCGCGGCGGCTCGAAGCCGAATGCCAGCGCAACATCGAAGTGATGTGGCTGATCAACCGACTCAAACCCGACTTCAAGACCATCGCTGACTTTCGTAAAAACAACAAACTCGCCTTTGTGGCGACGTGTCGCGCCTTCGTTCGGTTTTGCCGCATGGCAGGCCTGATCGCAGGTGACTTGGTGGCCATCGATGGCAGTAAGTTTCAGGCGGTCGCTTCCTCGCGGCGCCACATGAACCTCAAGCAACTCAAGCGTCAGGAAGAGAAACTGGACAAGCGCATAGCCCAGTATCTGGCGGAACTGGATGAGGCCGACAAGGCCGAGGCGGGAGAGGTGATTGATCGCGGCGCGATCAAAACAGCACTGGCGCAGCTTGAAGTTCGGCAGCAGGACAATCAGAGCTGCCAGGCGCTGATGAATTCGATGGGCCTGGAGCAGTTCAACACCCATGAAAGCGATGCCCGCATGATGCGCACGCCCAAGGGGCCGCGTGTGTCCTACAACGTGCAGAGCGCCGTGGATGCCGCACATTGCCTGATTCTGCATCATGAAGTGACCCAGGACGGCGACGACCGAAAACAACTGGAGCCAATGGCAAAGGCCGCCAAAGAATACCTGGAACAAGATGCCTTGAGCGTGACGGCCGATGCCGGCTATTCAAACGGCCAGCAGTTTCAGGCCTACGAGGAGGCTGCAATTACGGTTTATGTGCCACCTAATCGCTCAGTCAACCCAGGCGGCGAGGAACTCTTTGAGCGCAAAGACTTTACCTACGAAGCCGAACACGATCGTTATCAATGCCCGGCGGGCAAGTGGTTGACGCTCAAGCAGCGCAACAAGGGTGATCGGATCTATCAGGCAGATGTCAGCGGCTGCGCTGCCTGCCCGCTCAAATCCCGATGCACTGGCGCTCAACGCCGCTACATCTCACGTCATGCCCATGAGGAAGCATTTGAGCGAATGGAGCAACGAATGCTGGCCCATCCGCAGATGATGGCCAGCCGAAGATCCATCGTTGAACACCCCTTCGGCAACCTGAAGCAATGGGTGTTTGGCAACGCTCGCTTCCTGTTGCGCCAACTGGATGGAGCGAGAGCGGAAATGGCCCTGGCAGTGAACGCCTACAACCTAAAACGCGCAATTAGCGTGCTCGGAGCCCGCCAGTTGATGGCGCTAATGGGCTAAAGGCCTTTTTTCGTCTGTCGTTCGCACAAAAACAAACGCCCCGAACAAGTCGGGGCGTTTGTTGGGCTGGCCTTCAGTGTGTTTTCACACAGTCTGTTAGGGTGCTTTTTTTGTTTTCAACTGCGCTCGTTGCGCAACCTTCTCCAGAGTGTCGTGCGGCTGATGCCTAGACGGCGGGCTGCCTCATCCAGGTTGCCCTGGCAGTCGTCCAGCGTCTGGCGCACATGGTTCAATTGCACCGTCTTGCTTAGCGTACGCAGGTTCTGCGTCGGTGCCGGCGGCATGGCCGATGGGTCTTTTCGCTGCTCGAAGAGCTCGGGAAGCAGGCGCGCCAGGCGTTGTTCGTCGATCTCGCCGTGTTGCGTCAGTTCCTTGGCCGAGAGCACTGCGCGTTCGACGATGTTCTCCAGTTCGCGCACGTTGCCCGGCCAGGCGTAAGCCATCAGGTACGGCAACAACGCCGGGGGCAGCGCACCCGCACCTCGCGGTTGGCCGCTGACCAGCAGGCTCTGGACGATGCCGCGGGCTATCAGCGCGATGTCCTCAGGGCGCTCGCGCAACGGCAGGGTTTGCAGGCGCAGGATGTTCAGCCGGTAATACAAGTCGGTGCGAAAGCGTCCGGCCTCAATCGCTCCACGCAAGTCCTGATGGGTGGCCGCGATGACCCGCACGTCGATGGATATCGGCTCGGTGCCGCCCAGGCGCAACACTTCGCGTTCCTGCAACACGCGAAGCAGACGAGTCTGCAGCGACACTGGCATGTCGCCGATCTCGTCGAGGAACAGCGTCCCGCGATGCGCTACCTCGAACAGACCGGGTTTGCCACCTTTGCGCGAGCCGCTGAACGCACCTTCCTCGTAGCCGAACAGCTCGCTCTCCAGCAGCGACTCCGGAAACGCCGCGCAGTTGATCGCCACGAAAGGCCCATGCGGGCGATGGCTGGTGTTGTGGATGCCCTGGGCCAGCAGCTCCTTGCCAGTGCCGCTCTCGCCGGTGATGAGGATGGTCGAGTTGGTCAGCGCATAGCGTTCGGCCAAGTGCAGCAGTTCACGGTTGGCCAGGCTGTTGCCGCTGATCTGCTCCAGTCGGTATTTGGCGGCGAACGCTCCCGGGCGGCGGGAGGAGCGAATGCGCTGGTCGGCGCGCTGTACTGCTGTGGTGTCCTGACAGACCAACACCATGCCGGTGCGCTGTCCGTTTTCCAGGATCGGCAGCAAGTTGCTGACCACTTGATGTGTGCCGAGGCGCATGACCTGGTTTTCTTCACCGATGCCATCGCGTAGCGCTTGCTCCAGGTCCAGCGCCGGACACAGTTCTTGCAAGGGCCGACCGAGCGCGGCGCTCACTGGCAGGTCCAGCAGCAACGCCAGTGCCGGGTTGAGCGATTGCACGATACCTTGGTTGTCCACCGCAGCCACACCGGCCGGAATGTGCTGCAAAACACCATTCAAATGTTGGCGCTTGGCGATTTCGATGCGTTGGCTGTGCAGGATGCCGAGCGCTTCCTCCAGGGCTTTGCGGACGGTCTCGGCGCTCAGCGATAGTACGCCATGCAGACCGGCCTGCTCCGCGATTTCGAGCACAGTGGACGAACCGATGATGCTGCGGCAACCGAGGCTGGCCATCTTTTCCACCGCCTGCCGCGCCTCCTCAAGGGTGGTGTAGGCCGCTTGATGGATCTGTACGGTGAACAGCGCGGCCATTGCTTGTAGTTCCACGTTGGTGCGGTTGTAGCTCAGGAGTGCCACCTGGGAGGAGTGCGAACGTGCCTGCTCCAGTGCGTGCAGCAGGTCAGCGCCGCTGATACGCATCGACAGTACCGGGCGGGTCAGATGCTTGCGCAGGTAGGCAGCGGTTGCGCCTGCGCACACGAACACGTCGACTTCACCGCGCCGCTCCAGCTCGCAAGCGACCTGAAGCGCTTCGTCCACCGAAGTGTCGAGCACCTTGATGTTGGTCTCATCGGCGTAGTCACCCATCAACCCCTCAACCACTTGCGCCAGTCGGCTCTGCTGATTGGGACGTTGCAGGTGGCTGATCAGCACGACGATTTGCGCACGGGGCAGTGACATGCACAACTCCTCATTTCAAATATGAAATTATTTTTCATAGTTGAACAGATTTGTCTCGATAGTGAAACGGATATTCAGCGTGGTGATGCACCCTGCATTTCAAGTGAGCTGCTGCAGCCCAGGCATGGCGGGGCTTTGCGCTTGATTGACGAAGGCCTGTTAGGATTTGGCCCGGCAGTTGCTATAGCTAACACGCCATAAGCAACTCCCGATAAAAAATCCAAAAGTCAGGGCGAATTGATTGATGAGCAGTCTCAACGCAGCATCTCAAGCAGCTGGCGTGCGCAGCGACGTGGCGAATGACGAAGGCCTGCTGGCTTTCATCCGAGAGCAGGCCGAGGCGCATCGGGTGGTCATCCTGCAGCGCAAGCAGCTTTCAGGCGGTGCGATCCAGGAAAACTGGTTGCTCGAATTGCAGGTCGACGGTGGCCCCTGGGCCGGCGTGCAACGCTGGGTACTGCGCAGCGATGCAGTCTCCGCGCTACCGGCCAGTCTCAGCCGTGCCGAAGAGTTCGCGGTGCTGAGTCGGGTCCATCGGGCCGGCGTGAAAGTGCCTCGGCCGCTGTGGTTGTGTCGCGACACTGCAGTGATTGGACGCGCATTCTTTCTGATGGAAATGGTTTCCGGGATCGCAGCCGGCCATTTGCTCACTGGCCGATGCGCTAGCGGAGGCAATCCGCAACTGGCCGCTGAGCTGGGGGCCAACCTGGCGCGGCTGCATCAACTACGCCCGCCAAGTGCAGAACTGGAATTTCTGCCGGTACCGAGCACGCCGCCGGCACTCGCCGCCATCGCTGCCTACCGCGCGTTCCTCGACCAGCACGCGTTTGCCCATCCAGTGCTGGAGTGGGGCCTGCGCTGGTGCGAACTGAATGCGCCGAGTGACAGTGTGGTGTGCTTGCTGCACCGCGACTACCGCACCGGTAACTACCTGGCGAGCGAAGAAGGCTTGCAGGCGGTACTCGACTGGGAATTCACCGGCTGGGGCGATCCGCGGGAAGACATCGGCTGGTTCAGCGCACGTTGCTGGCGATTCGCCCGACCGGACCTAGAAGCGGGGGGCATCGGCCCGCTGGAGGACTTTCTACGCGGCTACCGCGAGGTGTCCACGCTGCACATCGACCGTGAACAACTGAATTACTGGCAAGTGATGGCGACCTTGCGCTGGGCGGTGATCGCCCTGCAACAAGCGCAACGCCACCTCTGCGGTGAAGAGCCGTCGCTTGAGTTAGCACTGACCGGGCGTTTGCTGCCCGAGTTGGAGCTGGAAATCCTGCGCCTGACCACCGGAGGTGCCCGATGAACCGCCCCGATGCCCGCGAGCTGCTGGAAATCGCTCGCCAGACCCTGCTACAGACGTTGCTCCCCGAACTGCCCGCCGATAAGCGCTACCTGACGTTGATGGTGGCCAACGCGATGGCCATCGCTGTCCGCGAGTATCACGCCGGCAGTCGCGCCGACGCCGAGGAGGGCGAGCACCTGCGTGCACTGCTGAATGATCCGCAGCTGTCGCTTGAGCTTGCGCGTCAGCACCTGGTCGCCGCGATCCGCGAAGGTCGTTTCGACGCTGGAGATGAACAAGCTCAGCTACTGCAGGTGCTGCAACAGACAACCCTCGCGCATTTGGCGATCAGCAATCCCAAGGCGCTGCCTTGAGTGCGCTTGCACTTTCCAAACACCGCACCGAGCCTAGAACACAAGGACAGCCATGAACTTCACTATCCCCGATGAATTGCTCGCCCTGCAGGAAAAGACCCGCCTGTTTATCGCCGAGCAGGTGATCCCGCTGGAAAATGACCCACGGCAGACCGCCCATGGCCCGAGCGAAGCCTTGCGCCAGGAGTTGATCGAGCGCGCCCGTGCGGCCGGACTGTTGACGCCCCATGCCAGCCGCGAGATGGGTGGCCAGGCGCTTAGCCATGCTGCCAAAGCCATCGTCTTCGAAGAAGCCGGTTACTCGCCGTTGGGACCGGTGGCGCTGAATATCCACGCGCCTGACGAGGGCAACATTCACCTGATGGATGTGGTCGCCACCGAGGCGCAAAAGGATCGCTGGCTGCGTCCGCTGGTACAGGGCCGCATACGCTCCTGCTTCGCCATGACAGAACCGGCGCCGGGCTCGGGTTCCGACCCTTCGATGCTGCGGACCACGGCCACCCGCGATGGCGACGACTACCTGATCAACGGCCGCAAATGGTTGATCACTGGGGCCGATGGTGCTGGTTTCGTGATCATCATGGCGCGTATGGAAGACGGCAGCGCGACGATGTTTCTGTCGGACATGAACCGCGACGGCATCATCCACGAGCGGCAGATGAACTCGTTGGACAGCTGCTTCACTGGTGGTCACAGCCAGTTGCGCTTCGACAACCTGCGCGTGCCGGCCAGTGATGTATTGGGTGAGATCGGCGCGGGCTTTCGCTATGCCCAGGTGCGCTTGGCGCCCGCCCGGCTAACCCATTGCATGCGCTGGCTTGGCGCCGCCCGACGCGCCCATGACATCGCCTGCGACTACGCCCGTACCCGTGATTCCTTTGGCAAGCCGCTGGGCGAGCATCAGGGCGTTGGCTTCATGCTGGCGGACAACATGATGGACCTGCACGTCGTGCGCCTGGCGGTCTGGCATTGCGCCTGGGTGCTTGATCAAGGGCAGCGCGCCAATGTCGATTCGAGCATGGCCAAAGTGATCAGCTCCGAAGCGTTGTGGCGGGTGGTTGATCGTTGCGTGCAGGTGCTTGGTGGCCGAGGGGTAACCGATGAGACCGTGGTCGAACGGATCTTCCGCGACATTCGACCGTTTCGCATCTATGACGGCCCGAGCGAAGTGCACCGCATGAGCCTGGCGAAAAAACTTCTCGACCGCCGCGTAGGAGCGCACTGATGCAGCCTTCTATTGCCCATCTTTTCAGCCTCGACGGCCGGCGCGCCCTGGTTACTGGCGCATCCAGCGGGCTCGGTCGGCATTTTGCCCTGACCTTGGCGGCGGCCGGCGCTGAAGTGGCCGTGGCGGCGCGGCGCAGCGAGCCGTTGCGCAGCCTGGTGGAGGAGATCGAAGCGGCTGGCGGCCATGCCAAGGCATTCACCCTCGACGTGACCCACCGCGACGACGTCTGTCGCTGCCTTGATGAAATCGGCCCGCTGGACATTCTGGTCAACAACGCCGGCGTCAGCGACAGCCAAAACCTGCTGGCCTACGACGATGAGGGCTGGGATCGGATTCTCGATACCAACCTCAAAGGTGCCTGGATAGTCGCCCAGGAAACGGCGCGGCAAATGGTGCAAGGCGGGCGGGGCGGCAGCCTGATCAATGTCACGTCCATTCTCGCCAGCCGCGTGGCCGGTGCGGTAAGCCCGTACGTTGCAGCAAAGGCCGGACTGGCTCAGTTGACCCGCGCC
This sequence comes from Pseudomonas sp. PA-4-8C, assembly GCF_021606625.1. Classification (NCBI taxonomy): domain Bacteria; kingdom Pseudomonadati; phylum Pseudomonadota; class Gammaproteobacteria; order Pseudomonadales; family Pseudomonadaceae; genus Pseudomonas; species Pseudomonas sp. PA-4-8C. The sequence continues at coordinate 1,521 of NZ_WKCD01000013.1, read as the reverse complement.
ATGGCGCTGGAACTGGCGCGCCACGGCATCCGGGTCAATTCCCTGGCTCCCGGCTACGTAATGACCGAGCTGAATGAAGAATTCCTTTGCAGTGAAGCCGGAGAAAAGCTGCGTGCGCGCATTCCGAGCCGTCGTTTCAATCTGCCGGCTGACTTGGATGGAGCCTTGTTGCTACTGGCTTCGGATGCCGGCAAGGCGATGAGCGGGGCAGAAATCGTGGTTGATGGAGGACATCTCTGCAGCAGCTTGTAAGCCGTATGCCGTATGCCGCATGCGTGTCGCTTCGCCAGAAGAACAACAGACCGATAACGGTCAGGAGGATTGTATGTATTCACATCACAGTGCCGTACCCGCCCATCGTTTCGACAGCGCCCGAGTGGCAACGGGGGAGTGGTCATGATGCCTTCGATGTTCGACGCCGAGTTGGCGCCCAACGACGCCAACTATGTGCCGCTGTCGCCGGTCTCGTTCCTCAAGCGCGCCGCGCACATTTATCCAGAGCGGGACGCGGTGATTCACGGCGCGCGTCGCTACACCTACCGGCAGTTGCATCAACGCAGCTGTAGCCTGGCCAGCGCACTGGAGCGGGTAGGGGTTCGCCCCGGTGACCGCGTTGCGGTACTCGCACCGAACGTGCCGGAACTGCTGGAGGCGCACTACGGTGTGCCTGGCGCAGGCGCGGTACTGGTCAGTATCAATACGCGCCTGGAAGCGCAGAGTATCGCCTTCATCCTTCGCCATTCCGCTACCAAGCTGCTGATCTGTGACCGCGAATTCGGGGCCACTGCGCGCGAGGCGCTGGCACTGCTGGAAACGCGACCGCTGGTGGTCGATATCGACGATACACAGTCCAGTGGCGGTGAACTGATCGGCGAACTGGACTACGAGGCGTTCCTCGCCCAGGGAGATTGCAAGCGGCCGCTTTCGCTGCCGGAAAACGAATGGCAGTCAATTGCCCTCAACTACACCTCAGGCACCACCGGTGATCCCAAGGGGGTGCTGCTGCATCACCGTGGGGCTTACCTCAACGCCTGCGCCGGTGCGCTGATCTTCCAGCTCGGGCCGCGCAGCGTGTACCTGTGGACGCTGCCGATGTTCCATTGCAACGGCTGGAGCCATACCTGGGCGGTCACGCTCTCTGGCGGCACCCATGTCTGCCTGCGCAAGGTGCAGACCGCGCCGATCTATGCGGCCATCGCCGAGCATGGTGTCACCCATATGAGTGTGGCGCCGGTGGTGATGTCGATGCTGATCCATGCCGAGGAGCAGTTCGAGCGGCGCACCGGTCAGCCTGTAGCGGTGATCACAGGGGGCGCGGCGCCGCCCAGCGTGGTGATAGCCGCCATGGAAGCGCGAGGCTTCAGCATCACCCACGCCTACGGTATGACCGAAAGCTACGGGCCGAGCACCCTCTGCTTGTGGCAGCCGGGCCTTGACGAAATGCCACTGGAGGCCCGCGCCCAGTTCATGAGCCGCCAAGGTGTAGCCCACCCGATGCTTGAAGACGCCACGGTACTTGAT
>NZ_WKCD01000129.1:0-14237 GCF_021606625.1 Pseudomonas sp. PA-4-8C | reverse complement strand
CCTTGTCTTGCCCGCCGTAGATCAGGCCGATTGGCAGCGTCAGTTGGGAGTAGCGCTTGACCATCTCTGGCAGGTGGTCGTTGACCCGGTTGATCTCGGTGGACGCGGCGTAGAAGTTGTCGGGGCGCATGCCCAGCAAACCGCCGCCACGGCTGGCGAAGTCTGGCGGCGCAGGGTCCGGGGCGAACACGCCCTTCACCACCGAGTCTTTGGTCAGCAGGCCGATGGGCAGGGTCAAGGTGTGGGCCACCCAGCGCCGCAGCCAGGCCGGGCGCACGGCCAGAGACAGGAACACCAGCGGCAGCATGCGTTGGGGGTGAGTCAAGGGCGCAACCAGCACCAACCCGGACACCGCATGCGGATGGTCGAGGGCCAACGCCAGGGCAATCGCGCCGCCCAGGGAGTGCCCCAGCACCAGCGGTTTGTCCAGATCCAGCGTCTTGATGAAAGCCGCGATTTGTCGCGCCTGGGCAGGCAAGTCTGCCGGCGTGCCGCTATGCCGGGTGGAATAGCCTGAGCCCGGCCGGTCGAGGCTGATGACCCGAAAGTGCTCACGCAACTGGCCGGACAAGGCATAGGTCAGGTTGCGACTGCTGCCCATCAGCCCATGGATCATCACCAGCGGCGGGCCCTTGCCCTCCTCGACATAATGAAAGCGCTCGCCATCCACCTCGACGAAGCGCCCGTTGATTGGCACGGTCGCTTCAATGCGCCGCGTCATCCAGGCACTCAAGCCCCATAACGCCGCGCTGGCGCCCACCAGCACACCTGCAGCGACAACCCACTCGACAGCCATAGCTCGGTCCTCTGCTTCCCTGCTGCTGCGACCCGACCGGAATTGGTCTGGCCCAGCCATCGTCCACACCCTGGACCTAGACTTCATGCAAACCACGTTCGTCCGTCGGACAAATCGCACATGCGGAACAAGGCTCTAGCGTAGGCGAATTTTTCAGGTAGATTATTTAAAATCTTTTTTAAAATAATTAATTCATTTTTTCTTTGCAATGGTGTTCTATCTAAAAGACAAAACAAAAAAAGGAGCACATCCGATGCCCAAGCGCTTTATTGACGAGGCAGCCCTATGAATGCCCCCAGTGACTCAATCGACATCGCCATCATTGGCTCCGGCTTCGCGGGCCTGTGCATGGCGATCAAACTCAAGGAGGCCGGGCTCACCGACTTCCTTATTGCCGAACAGGCCGAGACCCTCGGCGGTACATGGCGCGACAACCACTACCCAGGGTGCGCCTGCGACGTGCAGTCCCACGTGTATTCGTTTTCCTTCGCGCCCAACCCGAACTGGACGCGACAGTTCGCGGCGCAACCCGAGATTCGTGCCTATCTGGAAGACTGCGCCAGGCGCTTTGAGCTGGCGCCCTACCTGCGCTTTGGCATGGGCCTGCAACGTGCGCTGTTTGATGAACAGCAGCAGCGCTGGCAGCTGACCTTCAGCGACGGTCGCCAGGTCAGCGCACGGGTGCTGGTGTCAGGCATGGGGGGCTTGTCGCGCCCGGCAATGCCGAACATCCCAGGGCTGGACAGCTTCAAGGGCAAGCGCTTCCACTCCCAGCAGTGGGACCATGAGTATTCCTTGAAGGGCAAGCGCGTGGCGGTGATTGGCACCGGCGCCAGCGCCATCCAGTTCGTGCCGCAGATCGCCCCGCAGGTGGCGCACCTGGACCTGTTCCAGCGCACACCGCCGTGGATCATGCCCAAACCTGATCGGCCGATTTCCGCTGCCGAACGCTGGTTGTTCAAGCATGTACCGCTTACCCAAAAGCTGGTTCGTGGTGCGCTTTACTGGGCACTGGAAGGCCGCGTGGTGGGCTTTGCCCTGCACCCACGCCTGATGAAAATGGTGCAGAAAATCGCCCTGCGTCACCTGCGCAAACAGGTGGCCCGCCCTTCCCTGCGCAAAACCCTGACGCCGGACTACACCATCGGCTGCAAGCGCGTGTTGATCTCCAACGATTACTACCCGGCGCTCTCGCGCAGCAATGTCGAGGTGGTCACCGACAGCGTGCTGCGCATCGAAGCCGACGGCGTGATCACCGCCGACGGTATCAAGCACCCCGCCGATTGCCTGATCTTCGGCACAGGTTTCCAGGCCAGCGACCCGTTGCCCCGTGGCTGCATCATCGGCCGGGACGGCATCGACCTGATGGACGCCTGGCGCGATGGCGCCCATGCCTATAAAGGCACCACCGTGCCGGGCTACCCGAACCTGTTTCTGATCGTCGGCCCCAACACCGGCCTGGGGCATAACTCGATGATCCTGATGATCGAGGCCCAGGTCACCTACATCCTCGATGCCCTGAAACACATGCAGCGCCAGCGCATTACCACCGTAGAGGTCAAACCCGCCGTGGAGCACGCCTACAACCAGCAGTTGCAGGACAAGCTCAAGCGCACCATCTGGAACACCGGTGGCTGCCAGAGCTGGTACCTCGACCCGCGCACCGGCAAGAACACCACGCTGTGGCCCGGCTCGACCTGGCGCTTCAAGCAGGTCACCCGGCATTTTGCCCTCAAGGACTACAGCGTCAGCCAGGCGCCGGCGCCCGCCCTGCCGCGCGCGGTTGCAACGCCCCACTCCACCACAGAAGGCAGCCTGTCATGAAGTCATTCAACGGCCGCGTTGCGGCGATCACCGGCGCGGCTTCCGGCATGGGCCGCGCACTGGCCCTGGCGCTGGCGCGGGAAGGGTGTCACCTGGCGCTGGCAGACAAAAACAGCCAGGGTCTGGAGCAGACCCTGGCACTGATCCGCACCTCGACCTTGGCGCCCGTCACCGTCACCACCCAGGTGCTGGACGTCTCCGACCGCCAGGCCATGCAGGCGTGGGCAGCGCGCTGCGCGGCCGAGCACGGCCAGGTCAACCTGGTGTTCAACAATGCCGGGGTGGCGCTGTCGAGCACCGTCGAAGGGGTGGATTACGCCGACCTGGAATGGATTGTCGGCATCAACTTCTGGGGAGTGGTGCATGGCACCAAGGCGTTCCTGCCGTACCTCAAGGCCAGCGGTGCCGGGCATATCATCAATACGTCCAGCGTGTTCGGCCTGTTCGCCCAACCCGGCATGAGCGGCTACAACGCCACCAAGTTCGCGGTGCGCGGTTTCACCGAAGCCTTGCGCCAGGAACTCGACCTGCAACGCTGCGGCGTGTCGGCCACCTGTGTACACCCCGGTGGCATTCGTACCGACATCTGCCGCAGCAGCCGCATCGACGCGAACATGACCGGTTTTCTCATCCACAGCGAGCAGCAAGCCCGCGCCGATTTCGAAAAACTCTTCATCACCGACGCCGACCAGGCCGCCAAAGTGATCCTGCAAGGCGTACGCAAAAACAAGCGCCGCGTGCTGATTGGCCGCGATGCGTATTTTCTCGACCTGCTCGCCCGTTGCCTGCCGGCGGCCTATCAGGCCCTGGTGGTGTTTGCCAGCAAGCGCATGGCGCCCAAGCCGCGCACGCCAGTGTTTGAAACCAACGACGAGCCTCGACTCTGAACAGGAGGACGCACCATGTTGCCGATCCGTCGCGATATCCGTTTTGCCTTGCCTGCCGAGCGCATCAAGAACTGGCACGAACAAGGGCCGGTGGTCAGCCATTTCTTCAATGCCCTGTCGTTGCTGTTTCCCCAGGGCGAGCTGTTCTTCATGGACAGCGTGCGCCACTACCGTGGGCAGATCGACGATGCCGAACTGAAAAAAGAGATCCAGGGGTTTATCGGCCAGGAGGCCATGCACAGCCGTGAACACGTGGCCTATAACGACTTGCTGCAAGCGGCCGGCCTGCCGGCGCACACCCTTGACCGACGCTTGAAGTTCTTCCTCGACCTGCAGAAAAAACACCTGCCGCCCTCGTTCAACCTGGCGGTGACCATCGCCCTGGAACACTACACCGCGATGCTCGCGGAGATCCTGCTGAGCGACCCGTCGCGCTTTGGCGACTCACTCAAGGGTTACCAGCAGATGTGGTACTGGCACGCCCTGGAAGAAACCGAACATAAAGCCGTGGCGTTCGATGTGTGGAACACAGTGATCAAGCCAGGGCCTGCGCGTTACCTGCTGCGCACCGGCACCATGCTGACCACCAGCGTGCTGTTCTGGGTGGTGGTGCTGGATTTTCACGTGCGCCTGTTGATTGCCGACCGCACTTCGGGTGGCACGCTGAAGGGGCTGTGGCGCATGGTTAAATTCTTGTATGGGCCCAAAGGCGTGTTTCCACGGATGTTCCGGCCGTGGCTGCATTACTTCAAGCCGGGCTTTCATCCCTGGGATCATGACAACCGGGCGCGGTTGGCGGGCATTGACCGGTTGGTCGAAGAGATAGAGCGCACGCGCCGCGGCTACGACGCTTATCAAACTGACGCGCCCTGACCTAACTGTGGGAGCGTGCTTGCTCGCGAAGGCGGTGGGTCAGTCACTGAATCTTTAACTGAACCACCGCTTTCGCAGGCAAGCCAGCTCCCACATTGGTCATGTACTACCCACAAAATCTGCGCCTGGCACAGATCCCCTGTGGGAGCGCGTTAGGGCTGTGAGGGTTACGCCAGGCTCTTGCTGACCACCTCAAACACATCGCTGGACAGCTCACCCGCGCCCAGGATGCGCTCCAGCTCCGCTTTCATCAGCGCCTGCCGTGCGCTGTCGTATTTACGCCAGCGGGTCAGCGGCGCCAGTTGGCGCGAGGCAATCTGCGGGTTCAAGGTATTGAGCTGGATCACCAGATCCGCCAGGAACCGGTAACCCGAGCCATCCGCCGCATGGAAGTTGATCAGGTTCTGCCCGGCAAATGCGCCCACCAGCGCGCGTACCTTGTTGGGGTTCTTGATGGTAAATGCCGGGTGCTGCATCAACGCCTTGACCCGCGCCAGCCCGCCCGGCAAGGTGCTGCCGGCCTGTACGCTGAACCATTGGTCCATGACCAGCGGGTTGTCCTTGAAGTTTTCGGCAAACACCGCCAAGGCCTGGGCTTTCTCTGCTTCAAACGGCGAGTTCACCAGCACCGCCAACGCCGTCAGGCGTTCGGTCATGTTATCGCTGGTGTCGAACTGATCCAGGGTGGCCGCCAATACTTCTGGCTTGCCGCTGAGCATCAAGTACGACAGCGCGATGTTCTGCAGCGCACGCCGGGCGAAGTGCTCGGCCTCTGCCACATATGGCGTTTGCTTGGACAGCTCGCGGTTGGCCTGGTAGCGCAGCCACAACCCTTCGAACAGGTTGTCGGCCAGTTGCTTGCGGGCAAACTCGCGGGCAGCGTGGATGGCGTCCACATCCGCCACTTCGCTGATTTCCGTGAGGTAGGCTTCGCTCGGCAGCGAGAGCATTTCGGCGACCATGGCCTGGTCCAGGCTTTCATCGCTCAACACCGTGCGCAGCGCGTCGATCAAGCGTTGATCGAGCTTCAGCGGCTGGCCCGCCTGATGCTGGCCGATCAGCTCCTGCAGCACCTGCACGGCCAATTGCTGGCCGGCATCCCAGCGGTTGAAACCGTCGCTGTCGTGCTGCATCAGGAACATCAGTTGATCACGGCTGTAGGGGAAGCTGAGCTTCACCGGCGCCGAGAAACCACGCAGCAACGAAGGCAAGGGTTTTTCAGCGATGTCGACGAAGGTAAACGTCTGCTCCGCTTCGGTCACCGAGATTACCCGCGAAGTGTCGCCCGCCGTCGCTTCACCGGCCAGGCGCAAGGCAATGCCGGCGCCCTGCCCGTCCAGCAAGCCCAGCTCCACCGGGATCACAAAGGGCAGTTTCTCGACCTTGTCCGGAGTGGGCGGGCAACTCTGGCGGAAGGTCAGGCTGTAGGTCTTGGCCGCTGCGTCGTAGGCCTCGCTGACCGCCAGGCGCGGGGTGCCGGCCTGGCTGTACCAGCGCTTGAACTGGCTGAGGTCGGCGCCATTGGCGTCTTCCATGGCCTTGATGAAGTCGTCGCAGGTCACGGCCTGGCCGTCATGGCGTTCGAAATACAGGTCGCTGCCTTTGCGAAAGCCCTCGGCGCCGAGCAAGGTGTGGATCATGCCGACTACTTCCGAGCCCTTTTCATACACGGTCAGGGTGTAGAAGTTGGAGATCTCGATAAAGCTGTCAGGGCGCACGGCATGGGCCATGGGGCCGGCATCTTCAGCGAACTGATGGGTACGCAAGTACGCCACGTCCTGGATGCGCTTGACCGTGGCCGAGTTCATGTCGGCAGAGAAGCCCGAGTCACGGAACACGGTGAAGCCTTCCTTGAGCGACAGCTGGAACCAGTCGCGGCAGGTCACGCGGTTACCCGACCAGTTGTGGAAGTATTCGTGGGCGACGATGGCTTCGACGCGCTGGTGAGCGGCGTCTGTAGCGGTTTCGGCGCGGGCCAGCACGGCGCTGGAGTTGAAGATGTTGAGGCCCTTGTTCTCCATGGCGCCCATGTTGAAGTCGTTGACCGCGACGATCATGAAGATGTCCAGGTCGTACTCGCGGCCGTAGGTCTCTTCGTCCCAGCGCATGGATTTTTTCAGGCTGGTCATGGCGTGCTGGCACTTGTCGATATTTTCCGGCTCGACGTAGATGCGCAGCGCGACTTCGCGGTTGGTCATGGTGGTAAAGCTGTCTTCGACGCACCACAGGTCACCGGCCACCAGCGCAAACAGGTAGGCCGGCTTTTTGAACGGGTCTTCCCAGGTCGCCCAGTGCCGGCCGTCTTCACCAGGGCCGCTGGCGATCGGGTTGCCGTTGGACAGCAGCACCGGGTAGCTGTGTTGCTCGGCGATCACCGTGGTGGTGAACACGCTCATCACATCCGGGCGGTCGAGGTAATAGGTGATCTTGCGGAAACCTTCGGCCTCGCACTGGGTGCAGAACATACCGCTGGATTTGTACAAGCCTTCCAGTGCGGTGTTGGTTTCCGGGTGGATCTTGACCGTGGTGTCCAGGGTGAAGGTTTCACTCGGGGGCTGCAGGGTCAGGTGGCTGTCGGTCAGCTGGTAATCGGCGGCGGTCAGTTCCTGATCCGCGAGGGTGACGCTCAGCAACTCAAGCTGCTGGCCATCGAGCACCAGCGGTGGCAGGCCGGTACCACGCTCGGGGTTGCGGCGCATCACCAGCTGCGCGTGGACCAGGCTGTGGTCCTCGAACAACTCGAAGGTCAGGTGCGTCTCGTCGATCAGGTAGTCCGGCGCCTGATAGTCCTTCAGGTAAATCATCTTCGGTTGTTCGGTGCGCATGCTGGGGATCCTTCTACTGATGCACGGCGAGCTGGTAGGCCGTGTATTTACGAATGTTGATGACGCCGGTGTCGAAGATCAGGTATTGGCCCTTGATCCCCAGCAGCGTGCCTTCGGCAATCGGGTTCTTGTCCAGGTTGAAGCTGACGATCTTGGTCGGATACTGCTCGACCGGGTAGCGGATTTCAATCGGCTCGATGTCGGCAATGGTTTGGATGGCTTGCAGGCCAAAGCGTTCCTGCAAACCCAGCAAGCCCTCGGCGCAAGAGGCGAACAGCTCGTCACGCACCTGCTTGAGGTCCACCGATTGCGCATCGCCCTTGAGCAAAGCGCGCCAGTTGGTCTTGTCGGCCACCTGGCTGCGAAACAGGTCTTCGACGAAGCCCGATTGCTGGCGCGTCGCCACGCGCATGATCGGCAGCGCCTGGCTGGCGCCCTGGTCCAGCCAACGGGTGGGCAACTGCGTAGCCCGCGTAATGCCGACCTTGATCCCCGACGAATTGGCCAGGTACACCACGTGGTCGGTCATGCAGAATGTCTCGCCCCAGCCCGGATCGCGGCAGGTGCCGGCGTCGTAATGGCAACGCTCGGGGCTCATGATGCACAAGTCACACTGGGCCAGCTTGGTCATGCACGGGTAGCAATAGCCCTGGCTGAAGCTGGTCTTGGTCTTGCGCCCGCAATGGCTGCAATGGATCGCGCCCAGGTATTCCAAACGTACATGGGTACCGATCAACGGATTGACCGGCACCTCGGTGTCGCCCAGGCGAAAGGCGTATTGAACAGTCGGCTCACCGAGTTGCGCCGACATTTTGCTGACTGCACCGCGACCAATTTCAATCAATGGATCGCATCCGATTTGAACAGGATATTCGGTACTGGCGCGGACTTGGACGCGCACTCCTGCGGGCCCATATAACCGGTGCGCTGTTCTTCGGGCAGGTTCTGAATCTCCCAGGCGATCATCGCTTGCAGCGACAGTTCGCGCTGCTCGGCGGTGAGCTTGCGGCCATCGGACCATTTGCCGATCTCTACCGCGAGCTTGAGGCTCTCGTAGATGTCCGGGGTGATGTTTTCGATCATTTCAGCAAAAGAGGACATAAGGCTCTTCCTTATCAAAGAGACGCTTTGCGACGGTTGTACAAACCGCCGAGCAAACCCGTCAAGCAACCGATGACCAAGCCGCCCACATGGGCCGCGTTGGCGATTTCGCCGAAACCGATCATCGAGACCAGCCCCGACAGGCAGAGCAGCAACCACACCAGCATCATCACCAGCACCCCACGGGGCAGGCGATAGGCCGGGTTGGGCGACAATAATTGAAAGATCCAGCAATGCCCGAGCAGGCCATACAACACGCCGGACAAGCCGCCAAACAAGCCGGGGCCGCCGTAGGCGTATTGCGCGTAGTTGGAGACCAGGCTGAACAACAGGGTCAGGCCCAGCAGGTTGATGCTGCCCTGGCGCGCTTCAATGCGCCGGCCCAGCTCCCAGTACCACATGCCGTTCATGGCCAGATGCAGGATGCCGAAGTGGATCAGCATCGGCGTCACCAGGCGCCACCACTGCCCCGAGGCCAGGGTGTCGGCCAGCGGCGTGAACTGGATGTACTCGCCCAGCACCCGAAACGGCAGGAAGGTCAGCCAGGCCATGGCTTGCAGGTTTTCACCCAGCAGAGTTACGGCAGCGACGATGAGACTGGCCAACAACACCAGAGCGGTGACCGGGCTGTGGCGCACCTGCTGAACAAAACCTGGCCGCGCAACGGGCGCCTGTTCGGGAATGTCCAGTTGCTGGTCCGGGTCGCCCGCGGGGAAGCGTTGATACAACACGCGCACATCGTCGCTGATGGCTTCGGGTACCCACAGCACCTGTTCACCCGCCTCTTCGCTGACGCGGTGCGGCACCTGCATGCGGTGCAGCAACTTGACGAAGCCCCCCAGGTCGACGCTCAGGGGCAGGCGCAATACAGCTACGGTACTCATGGAATGGCCTCTGGTCGCTCAACGTCGACCCATACAAATTTACGCGGATCCAGTTGGGTTTCCTGGTCCAGTCGATACGCCACCAGCTTGCCGTAGAGCACGGCACTGTAGTCCAGGCAGGCCAGGTTTGGGCGGATCGGCGCGGGTTTGCCGCTGCGCCAGTAGTGGCCGACGAACAACAGCGGTTCATCGACGCCATAGCGCAGCAGGGAATTCTTTTCAGTGGACGATAGCGGCGTGCGTGCCACCGGCTCCGGCAAAGCATCGGGCTGGAACACGATGTCGCCGTAGGTCTTGGGGTCGTCTTCCCAGAACTTGGTGCGAAAGAACGAACGCGTCAGGCCATCGCCACCAGTCAACGTCAGGCCGTCGGGCAGGCGCATATCGGTACCGCGCAACAAGCGATCGAACGCGTTGCAGGCGAAACTGCCCGGTACGGCAGCGGCTTGCAGGAAGTGCGGGTCGATGCAGCCATCCGGGAACGTCGCGCGCAGCGGCTGAATAAAACTGTCGTCCCAGCACGCGTGCACCACGCGAAAGCGCCCGGCGTCGACAAACAGCGGCATGTCGTAGAACCAGCCGAGGAAGTCGTGCCAATCGGCCGGGTGGTGTTCGAACTGGGTCAGGGTCTCGTGGATCAAGCGGGCGTGGCGCGGGTTGTGCTCACGCACAAACTGCTTGCCGCTGCCCGGAGGGGCCGGCGTGGTCCAGCCCAGCGCATTGAACTCGTGGTTGCCCATGATGCACAGCGCCTGGCCGGCCTCGGTCATGTCGTGGACGATATGCAGCGCCTCGCGGATGCGTGGGCCACGGTCGATGATATCGCCCAGGAACACGGCCATGCGTGACGGATGGCGCCAGGTGCCGCCCTGCTTGTGGTAACCCAATTGGTCGAGCAAGTGCTCAAGGGTATGAGCGCAACCGTGCACGTCACCAATCAGGTCGTAGCTACGCGCGGGATCGAGCATCAGTCGCCTCCACCTCCCAAGCGGCTGCCCCAGCCCAACTTGGTGCGGCACACTTCGTAGTAGTTGTGATCCAGCGGGTGGATCAAGCGCAACTTCTGTGCCTTCTTGCTCACGGTGATGGTGTCACCGGGGGCGCAGGTGAAATGGTTCTGCCCGTCGCAGGAGACTTGCGGGTAGATTTGCATGTCTTTGGACACCACGATTTTCAGCTCACTGTTGCCATCGACCACAATTGGCCGACTGGACAACATATGGGGGTACATAGGCACGATCACAATGGCATCGAGCTTGGGGTGCATGATCGGGCCACCGGCCGACAGCGCGTAGGCGGTAGAACCGGTGGGCGTGGCGACGATCAGGCCGTCGGCCTTCTGGCTGCAGACGAACTGGCCGTCGATGTACAGCTCGAACTCGATCATGCGCGTGGACTTGCCAGGGTGCAGCACTACATCGTTGAGGGCATCGCCCTGGCCGATCGCCTCGCCGTGGCGGCGCACTTCGGCTTGCAACAGGAAGCGGTTCTCCACCAGGTAATGGCCATCGAGCACCTTGGCCACTTCGACTTCCAGCTCATCGGGGCGGATGTCGGTGAGGAACCCCAGGCTGCCGCGGTTGATCCCCAGCACCGGCACGTTATGCCGCGCCAACGCCCGGGCAGCGCCGAGCAGGCTGCCATCGCCGCCGACCACGATGACCATGTCACACACCTCACCGAGCATCTTGCGCGACGAGGTTTGCAGGCCGTGGCCGGGGAGGATTTCAGCGATGGTGTCTTCGAGGATCACATGCAGGTGGCGCTCGAGCAGAAACTTCTTCAGCCGGCGGACGGTGTCCAACACCTGGGTACTGCCCAGGCGACCGATAATGCCGATATTGCGAAAGTGCTCCATGGGGCTCCTGCGGGATCTGGGGGTGAGGCAAAAAGAGCGATTATGGGCGAAAGGCCGCCTCAGGCAAAATCCTTTGTCGCCGCCACGCCTTGATGACAATGGTTCTCAGGCACCTTGCGGGCGCTGAAAAGGCTATGCTCGGAGCATGACGCCATTCCCCGACTTGCACACCCTGCCCCGCCAACTGCGCCACCCCGAAGTGCGCGACCTGGCGTGGGTGATGCTCGCGCCGCCGATGCTGGCGCAAACGCCGTGGCCGCAGCGCCACCCGCTGGCCGGCAGTGACTGGGTGCAGGCCCCTCACCAGCTCGAAGCCTGGCTGCGCCAGCTGGACCAGGATAGCAGCGCGTTGCAGCAGTGGCTGAGCCTGTCACGTACCCGGCGCCTGGGCCTGTACTACGAACGTTTGTGGCAATTTGCGGTGCAGCATGCGCCGGGCGTGGAGTTGCTGGCCGCCAACCTGCCGATCCGCCGAGCCGGGCATACCCTGGGCGAGCTGGACATGCTGGTGCGCGACCGTGATGGCGTGCACCACCTTGAGCTGGCGATCAAACTCTACCTGGGCCCGCAGGACGGCAATGGCCAGGACACTGCGCAATGGCTGGGGCCTGGCTGTCATGACCGGTTGGACCGCAAGCTGGCGCACCTGGCCCAGCATCAACTGCCGATCTCCGCGCGGGCAGAGAGCCGCGAAGCCTTGGCGGCGCTGGATATCCAAGCGTTCGATGCGCATTTGTGGCTCGGCGGCTATCTGCTCTACCCCTGGCCCGGCGCGGCGCAATCCCCCCTCGGCGCTCACCCGCAGCACCTGCGTGGGCGCTGGTTGCATCAGCGCGACTGGACAGACTTTGTCAGCACTCGCCCGGCGGGTCGCTGGCAACCCCTGCCCCGCCATGCCTGGCTGGCGCCCGCGCATTACCCGGCTGATGAAGTGTGGAGTGAGGTGCAGATGCAAGACTGGCTGGCAGAGCTGGACCCAATGGCGCCGGCGCAGTTGCTGGTGCGCATGGTGCCGAACGGTGAGGAGTGGGAGGAAGCCGAGCGGTTGTTTCTGGTGGCCGATCTTTGGCCGAATGTGCCGGGGACAGGCTGATACTGGTGTGGTGTGTTTGAGGGCGTCATCGCAGGCAAGCCAGCTCCCACATGGGATAGGCGGCGAGGTCAAAATGTGGGAGCTGGCTTGCCAGCGAAAGCGATAGCCCAGACGCTACAGCTTATCGATATGCTGATAACCCAACTGCAACGCCACCGCCAATTCCTCAGCCCGCCCCAACCTGATCGGCCCGCGCTCGATATCAATCAACATACCTGGGCACTCCAATCGCGGCAGCGCGCCCATCGCCTTGAGCCGCCCATCGGTCACTACCAGCAACTTCTGCTGCTCGGCGGGATAGCGCTTGCGCCGTGCCGCCAACCAATGCCCCGCTTCGGTCAGCGCAGCCAGCAATGGCGTCCCGCCGCCCGCGCCCAACTGCGCCAACCAATCGGCCAAGCCTTTCGCCGCCTTCAAACCTTGCACCTGCCACTTCGGCGATTGCCCGCTGGCCGTCAACAACGCCATGCGCGCCCGTTGCCGATAAGCATCGTCAAACAGCTGGGCCAGCAGCCCCTTGGCGTCGGTCAACGCCCGATGGCGGCGCGTGGACGCCGAGGCATCGACAATCACCAGCCACAGCTCAGGGGCTGACCGGCAACGCAAATGGAACAGCAGGTCCGCACGACATTGCGGCCGACCGCCGAGCAACGTGCCCGGCCAATTGATCGCCCCGCGCTGTGCGCTGCGGGCTTTGCCCTGCCGGCCGCTGTTCAATCGCCCCGCCTGGGGCCGGGCATCCGACCCCGCGTCAGGACGGGGGCGGATGCCTAGGGCTTTTTTGGCCAGGTGGGTACATCGCGGCGTACGCCCGTGGGCAAGGCGGGTGCGGGCATATCGCCCCACTGGCCTTGGCCGGGCGAGGTGTCAGAGGGTGACGACGACGGCCCGTCATTCGGCTGGGGCGGCGAGCCTGGCGGAGTCTGTTGCTGACGACGATGGCGCAAGGCAAATTCTGCCACCGCATCGATATCTTCCTGCTCGATAGCGGCCGCACCACGCCACGCCGCATGGGCACGGGCGCCACGCAACCAGACCAGGTCGGCACGCAAGCCGTCGACCCCAGCGGCAAAGCAGCGCTCGGTGATGCGCGCCAACGCCTGGTCATCCAGGGCGATGCTGTCGAGCCGTGCCCGCGCCTGGGTGCAACGTTCGCGCAAGGCGGCTTGGGCTGGCGCCCACTGCGCGCAGAACGCAGCTGGGTCAGTGTCGAAATCCAGGCGACGCCGGATGATCTGCCCGCGCTCGGCGGGCAGAGTCTGCCCGCTCAACGCCACGTTGAAGCCGAAGCGGTCGAGCAACTGCGGGCGCAGCTCGCCCTCCTCCGGGTTCATGGTGCCGATCAGGACAAAGCGCGCCGCATGGCGATGGGAAATCCCGTCGCGTTCGATCAGGTTGGTGCCGCTGGCGGCTACGTCCAGCAGCAGGTCCACCAAGTGGTCGGCCAGCAGGTTGACTTCATCCACGTACAACACGCCGCCGTCGGCCTTGGCCAACACGCCGGGAGAGAATTGCGCGCGACCTTCGCCCAGCGCCGCGTCCAGGTCCAAGGTGCCGACCAGGCGCTCTTCGGTCGCGCCCAGGGGCAAGGTCACAAACTGCCCGCTGGCCAGCAGGTCCGCCAGTCCACGGGCCAGGGTGGACTTGGCCATGCCCCGTGGCCCTTCGATCAGCACGCCGCCGATCTTCGGGTCGATGGCGGCCAGGCACAGCGCGAGCTTCAAGTCATCAGCGCCAACCACCGCGGACAGTGGGAAATGCGGAGTATCAGTCATAGTCAACTCTTAATAGCTCGTTCCAACGCTCCCGCGTGGGAACGCTTCGCTGGACGCTCGGCGTCCGTTCTTGTGACGCAGAGCGTCACGGGCTGCATTCCCACGCGGAGCGTGGGAACGATCACTCAGCTGTCTTCTTCTATGTCCAGCAACAGGTTTTCCAAGGCTTCGCGGTACGCCCCCGGTGCCTGCCACAAGCCACGTTGCTGGGCTTCGAGCATGCGCTCGGTCATGTCGCGCAGGGCATCTGGGTTGTGCTGTTGCACAAAGGCACGGGTGTCGGGGTCCAGCAGGTAGGCATCGGCGAGCAAGGCATATTGA